>OMWS01000021.1 GCA_900314825.1 uncultured Veillonellaceae bacterium
CGCTCCCTCCTGACGCTGCGCTTCGCTCCGCGTCTGTCCTCCCTCCAAGGAGGGAGGCTGGGGTTGTGAGCTTTCCTCGCTTAACTTAATGACATTGCCTCTGGGAGAGGTGCCGAGCGGCAGCGAGGCGAAGCGGGTACTAGGGTGCGATCCCTCTCCACCGCTTCGCGGTCCCCCTCTCCTTGTGGGAGAGGCTGCTGTATATGCTACGTTCAGCAACAGAACGTGACTTTTTCAAATAACTCGGAGGGCTTTTCAAGCAGCACCTCCGCCCCGTGCTCGATAAGTTCCTCCTTCGGCCGGAAGCCCCAGAGGACGCCGACGGGGAGGAAGCCGGCGTTTCGCGCCGTGTCCATGTCGACGCTCGTGTCGCCGAAGTAGGCAACTTCTTTCGGCTGCACGCCGAACTTCTGTGCGATCATAAGGACTTTCTTCGGATCGGGTTTTCTGGGGAGGCCAGGCTGGTCGCCCATGATGCTTTGGAAGAGGCCTGCGGGGAACATGGAATGCACGATGTCTTCCGCCGCCGACTGATGCTTGTTCGTGCAGATGCCCATGGGAATGTTACGCTTCTTGAGCTCGTTCAGCATGTCCATGATGCCATCGTAGACGTGGGTCTTGTCCTGCGTGTGCTTGGCGTAGATGGCTTTGTAACGCTCGAGCGCTTCGTCGACGAACGCCGGGTCATTTGCCTTTTCCTTCGGCAGGCAGCGCTCGATGAGCTTGCGGGAGCCGTTGCCGACGAAGTATTTGTAGGGCTCTGTGGGATGCGTCGGGAAGCCGTAGCTTTCGAGCATGGCGTTCGCGCTGTCCGCGAGGTCGTCGAGGGAATTGATGAGCGTGCCGTCGAGGTCGAAGATGGCTGCTTGGTAGTTCATAAATCGTTCCTTCCTTCAAGCAAAGCCTCCCCCTCTGGGGGAGGTGCCGAGCGCATGCGAGGCGGAGAGGGTCACGCAGTTACGAGATTCACGACTCTATCGAAAGAATAGAGAATCGACGGACGCCGTTACCCTCTCCGACCCCTACGGGGCCACCTCCCCCAAAGGGGGAGGCGAAGGTTGATGGCCTCCCCCTTTCTCATCACTTCGAGAAAGGGAGTCCTATATTCGCTTTATTTCAATTTCTCGACGAGCATCTTGTTCACCATCTGCGGGTTCGCCTTGCCCTTGGTCGCTTTCATGACCTGGCCGACGAGGGCGCCGAGGGCTTTTTTCTTGCCGCCCTGGTACTCGGCGACGGCTTTCGGGTTCGCTGCGATGGCCGCGTCGACGGCCGCTTCGATGGCGCCGGTATCCGTGATCTGGACGAGGCCTTTGTCCTTGACGATCTTTTCCGGCGCGTCGGGGTTCGTCCACATCTCAGCGAAGACTTTTTTCGCGATCTTGCCGGAGATCGTGTTCTTCATGATGAGCTGGATCATCTCGCCGAGGCGCTGGGCATCGACCGGGGATTTCTCGATGGTGATGGCTTCTTCGTTGAGCTTTTTCGAGAGGTCGCTCATCATCCAGTTCGCCGCGAGCTTCGGGTCGGCGCCCGTGGCAATGACGGCGTCGTAGTACTCGGCCATGGCGCGCGTGCTCGTGATCATGGCGGCGTCGTAGTCGCCGAGGCCGTAGTCTTTTTCATAGCGGGCGCGGCGGGCGTCGGGGAGCTCGGGGAGCTCGGCGCGGTATTTCTCAATCGTCTCGTCGCTCGTGATGATCGGCGGCAGGTCCGGCTCCGGCATATAGCGGTAGTCGTGCGCGTTTTCCTTCGAGCGCATGGAGAGCGTGATGCCGCGGTCGGCGTCGTACGTGCGCGTTTCCTGCACGATGTGGCCGCCGTCTTCGAGCACTTCCGTCTGGCGCTCGATCTCGTAGTTGATGGCGTCTTCGAGGCTCTTGAAGGAGTTGATGTTCTTCATCTCCGTGCGCGTGCCGAGCTCGGCCTGCCCCACGGGACGGATGGAGACGTTGACGTCGGCGCGCAGGTTGCCCTCTTCCATGCGGCAGTTCGAGACGTCGATGTACTCCATGATGGCCTTGATTTTTTCCATGTAGACGCGTGCTTCCTCCGCCGTGTGCATGTCCGGCTCGGAAACGATCTCGAGGAGCGGCACGCCCGTGCGGTTGTAGTCGACGTCACTCGAAATGGAGTCCTTGATCGTCGTGCCGGAGTGGACAAGCTTGCCCGCGTCTTCTTCCATGTGGATGCGCGTCAGGCGCACGCGGTGCTTGCCCGTGCTCGTGTCGATGTCGACATAGCCGTGCTCGCAGATGGGCAGGTCATACTGGCTCGTCTGCCAGTTCTTCGGCAGGTCGGGATAATAATAATTTTTGCGGTCGAACTTGCTGTACTTGTTGATCTCGCAGTTCGTCGCGAGGCCGGCCTTGATGGCGAACTCGACGACGCGCTTGTTGATCGTCGGCAGCACGCCCGGCAGGCCGAGGCAGACGGGGCAGACGTGCGTGTTCTGCTCCGCGCCAAAGCCCGTGGCGCAGCCGCAGAAAATCTTCGTCTTCGTTTTCAGTTCACAATGGATTTCCAGGCCAATGACGGCTTCGTAGTTCATGCTTTTTCCCCTCCAATCGTCGGCAGTACGCCGTGGTAGCTCTGCGTCTGCTCATACGTGTAGGCCGCGCGCAGGATCGTCTCTTCATCGAGCGCCTTGCCAATGATCTGGAGGCCGATGGGCATGCCCTTGGAGCTCTTGCCGCACGGGAGGGAGATGCCCGGGAGTCCGGCGAGGTTGAGAGGCACGGTGCAGATATCTTGCAGATACATCTGGAGCGGGTCGGAGATCATCGAGCCGATCTCATACGCCGGCGTCGGCGCCGTCGGGCACATGATGACATCGACGGATTTAAAGGCTTCCGTGTAGTCCTGCTGGATGAGCGTGCGGACTTTCAGCGCTTTGAGGTAATACGCGTCATAGTAGCCAGCGGAAAGCGCGTAGTTGCCGATCATGATGCGGCGCTTGACTTCTTCGCCGAATTTCTCCGTGCGCGTCTTCGTCATCATATCGACGAGGTCGATGCCATCGACGCGCGCGCCGTAGCTGACGCCATCGTAGCGCTGCAGGTTCGTCGCGGCCTCGGCCGGGGCGATGAGGTAATAGGTGGAAATGGCGTACTTCGTGTGCGGCAAAGAGATTTCGACGATCTCCGCGCCCAGGCTGCGATAGACTTCGATCGCGTCTTTGACCGCCTTTTCGACCTCGGGATCCATGCCGTCCGTGAAATATTCTTTTGGCAGGCCGATCTTGAGGCCTTTGACGTCTTCTTTGAGCGCCTGCGTGAAATCGGGCACGGCGGCCGGCGAGGACGTGGAATCCATCTCGTCAAGGCCGGAGATGACGTTCAGCACGTTCGCCGCATCCGTGACGTCGCGCGTGAGCGGGCCGACCTGGTCAAGCGACGACGCATAGGCCACGATGCCGTAGCGCGAGACGCGGCCGTACGTCGGCTTCAGGCCGACAACGCCGCAGAACGACGCCGGCTGGCGGATGGAGCCGCCCGTGTCCGTGCCGAGCGCCCAGATGGCAGAACCGCTCGCGACCGCCGCCGCGCTGCCGCCCGACGAGCCGCCCGGGACGCAGCCGAGATTCCACGGATTGTGCGTGACGTGGTACGCGGAGTTTTCCGTCGAGCCGCCCATGGCGAATTCGTCGAGGTTCGTCTTGCCGAGCAGCACGGGGTTTTCCGCTTTCACCTTCGTCATGACCGTCGCATCGTACGGCGGCACGAAGTTGTCGAGGATTTTCGACGCGCACGTCGTTTTGATGCCCTTCGTGCAGATGTTATCTTTGATCGCGCCCGGGATGCCGGCGAGATAGCCAAGGGCTTCGCCCGCCGCGCGCTTTTCATCGACGGCCTTCGCCTGTGCGAGCGCCGCGTCTTTCGTCAACGTCAAGTACGCGCCGACCTTGCCCTCGACCGCATCGATGCGGCCGAGCACGTCGTTCGTTAATTCGACGGAAGAAATTTCTTTTTTCACGAGCATGTCATGGAGGACATGCGCCGGTTTTTCATAGAGACTCATGTTTTCCCTCCTGCTCAGTCTTCGAGTACCTTCGGCACTTTGAAATAGCCGTTGTCTTTGAGCGGCGCGTTCGACAGAGCGGCCTCGCGGTCAAGCGACGGCTTCACCACGTCTTCGCGAAAGACATTTTCCATCGGCAGCGCGTACGTCGTCGGCTTCACCGCGTCCGTATCGACTTCCGAGAGATTGTCCATATACGTGAGGATCGCGTCCATCTGCTCGATGTACGTGTCCTGCTTGTCCTCGGGGATGGACAGGCGCGACAGCACCGCCACGTTCTCGAGGTCTTTTTTCGTGACCTTCATTTTGATTCACCATCCAATACATTTCGTTTTGGCATACATGGATCATTATACCGCCTCGGCAAAACAGCGTCAACGCAAAAGGCTAGCCACCGCCGATGTTTTGCGATAGAATAGGAAACGAATTGACACAAAAAAGGAGAACTATCATGCTCAAATGTGAACACTGCGGAACCATCCTGGAGGAAAAAGACGCGCTGCGCCACAAGACGGAAGACGGCCGCGAGGAAATCATCTGCAAGCCGTGCTTCCAGAAAATCACGGGCGTCGACTACGACACGTTCGCGTTCCGCCGCGAAAACGCGAAGCAGACGATCTTCGCCGTGCTGTTCTGCGTTGCCGCAACGATCTACGCGTTCGTAGAAAAAGGCCCGCTCTGGGGCGGACTCGGCATCGTGCTGACGATTGCCGTGTATCTTTTTGCGAGCAAGGCGCGGTAATCTGTGGCATCGAACGGCAAACAAACGCCACGCGACGTGCGTTCGTTCCTCGCGCATCAAAAGCGCAAGACCGTGACGCTCGACGCGATGCAGGCGGCGTTCCCGCGCATGAGCTACGACGCGTTCCGTTTTGACATTCGAACGCTCGAACAAGAACACGTCCTCGTCCCCATCAAGGCAAGCGGCACAGATGCCGGCGGCCTTGCGCGAAAATATACGATTCACCCTGGCTCGCTGTACGCGGAGACGGCGAAACGCATCGAACAAGAAGCGATGGACGCGCAGATTTCCGGGGCGCTCGATCTCTCTTGGTACTTCGAGCAGGCTGCTAGCGAATGGCAGCAGGACAAATGCGCCATTGAAGCATTGAGCCGGTATCTCAAAGCGCATCCCTGCCCTGCAGACGAATTAACGAAGACTTCTCTGCAACAACGCTCGTACGACATCTTTGGCGATGAAAAATTCCTGCTCACGCGCGGCGACCTCCTGAAGCGGCTGAACCTCACGCGCGACGCGCTCGCCATCGCGCCGGAGGCCGATCCGCTGATGATGGCGTTCCATCCTTCTGCGAGCGCCGGAAGCCTTGTCCATCATCACCTCATCGTCGAGAACAAGGCGCCGTGGATGGCGCTCGCGCCGCATCTCGCGGAAACGAACTTCACGAGCCTCGTGCTCGGCTACGGCTGGAAAATCTGTGCGAGCATCGGCACGCTGCCGCTGCAATCGGGGGATCCCGAAGGCCAGCATATCGCGTGGTACTTCGGCGATTTTGATTGGGAAGGACTGCGCATCTGGCATACATTGACGGAGCAGGTGAACGTGCCACCAGACGAGCGTTTTGCGAGTGTTGCATCCAGCGTTGAAACAACCACGACACCAAACATCCGCATCCAGCTCGCCGTTCCCTTCTACACCGCGTTCCTCTCGCATCCCGCTGCGCGCGGCAAAGAGCAGCAAACGCCCGCGCCGGACGCGCTCGACGCTTTTCTCCAGGAACTTCCAGAAGCATCGCGTGAACGATTCCACAAACTTTTGACCACCGGCCATTACTATCCGCAGGAAGCCTTGACGCCGGAGGAACTGCTTTCCTGCTGCAAGGAGACGCTCGCAAATGGCACTTGAAAATTTTTCCGAGCGCATGAGCCGCATCCTGCTCTTCGCGCCGCTCTACCGCCTGCGCGCCCGCAAGCTCCAGCGCAAGGACGGCACGGAGACGACGGCGATGGAGCTCGGCCTCATGACGCTCCTTTTCTTTTTCGACCACATGTTGGACGGCCGCAAGGATGCGGGCATCCGCGAGCTCGCGGGATTCCTCCAAAGCGAGACGAACAGCCAGCTGTCCGAGCATTTTTCTGATTATGAAAAGCTCGCGCGCGATATCGTGCAGGCCTTCCGCCCGCCGACCGGCCGCCGCAATGCCGAGCCGTTCCTCGACTGGTCCGGCAAGCAGGAGCGCACGGCAGAATTTTCGTATCTCAAAGCGGACAAGGTCGATGTCGCGTCGAACGCGCAATACTACGTGCTCGACGAGCAAGGCCTCGAGCTCGTCTTTGCGACGAAAGAATACTTCAACGAATATCAGCTCTCGATCAACCAGCTCATCCTGCGCAAGCAGCTCGAAAAAGGCCAGTTCACGCTCGCGCTGCGCCAGGTCGAGGAAATGCGCCTCGACGTCGAGACGCTGCACGGCCGCATCGTGCGCATCCGCCGCGAAATCCATCGCAGCATCGTCTCCGAGGAAACGCTCGCGCGCTATCGCAAGATCGTCCGCGACCTCAACGACCGCCTGAAAAGCGAGGAAGACCAATTCAAGGAGCTCAAATCCTTCATCGGCGAGACGAAGCGCCGCATCCACGACAACATCGACCAAGATCCCGTGCGCGATGCCCTCGACAACATCCTGCTCGTCGAGCAGCGCCTTGATGCCGTGCATGGCAAGCATCGAAGTCTTCTGCAGCTCGGCATCGAGCTCGGTACCTCGGCGCTCGCGGCTGCCGAGGAAGCGCTGTATTTCTCCGGCATCGATTCGTTCAATTTCGACAACGACGTGACGAACCGCTTCTTTGCGACGCCGCTGCCGCTCACAGCCAGCCGCCGCCTCATCGAGCCGTTCCTGCCCGTGTCCAAAGCCTCCATATGGTCGCCCTTGGACATCTTCGCGCCGCAACGCCTCGAACGCTTCGAGCGCGAAGACCGTGCCGAAGATTTTCCAGACGCAGAGCTCACGAAAGGCGACAGCGCTGAAGCGAAAGCGAACCTGCGCCGCCATTACCGCACAATCGTCGACGACCTGCTCGCGTTCCTCGGCGAAGGAACCACAACGACGCTGCAAGCATTCCTCGAATACGAAGACGGCCACCGCCCTGCCGCACTCAAAGAGAAGCAGTTCTACATTTTCTGGATGATCCTGCACCGCCGCCAAAGCATTTTCTTTGACGAAGATCATCTTGGCGAAGATTCGCCGTATCGCGACATCGCCATCGAGCATCCGGAGCTCGCTGCGCTCGCCGCCGATTTCGCGCCCGGCATCTGTGAGCGCCCGGGCTTTACCATCAGCAACATGACCATCGAGGTGACAAGAAACCATGGACATTTCGGAAAAAACGGTCTTCCTCGCGTTTGACCTGTACAGCCAGCTCGCGGCGAAAGGCAGCGTGCTGAAAGCCGACGTCGCCGACCTCTACAGCGACGAAGACATCCGCAGCCTCGCGCAGAGCTTCGCCTCGCGCGTCGCGTGCACGATCATCGACGACGCCGACGCCATTTACCTCATCCCCATCGCGACGGATTCGCCATTCCACATGACGAATGAACAGATCAAAAAGGATTTTCTGCGCGCGAACGCCTTGAACATGGACATCTACCTCATGTACCTCGCGATCATCATCTTCGTCGGCTGTTTTTACGACAGCTATACGAGCTTCGAGCCGCACGATTTCGTCACGCTCCAAGGCTGGCTGGAGAAAATGAACCAGCGCATCGATGCGCTCGCCACGCGCAGCGAAGCGGAACTGCGGCAGGCCGAGACAGACTACAACGTCAACTGGGTCGCGCTCATCCGCAAGTGGACGGACCTCGACAGCGTGAAGGAGACGGCGAAGCGCCAGGACCGCACGACGAGCCGCGTCGGCTTCCTCATGATGACGAAACGCTTCCTCGAAACGCAAGGGCTGCTGCATGACGACGGCGCTGGCGAATTCAGCCTGACCGAAAAAGCGAAGACCATCTTCACGAACTATTACCTCGAAGAGCGCTACAACCGCGGCATCACGGACTTCCTGTATTCGCTCGATCATCCTGCACAGGATAGCGCTGCATCCTCCGGAACGTCCGATGCAACGAACGAAACGTACGTAGCGATCCAGACTGCTAATACAGAAAGCGAGGCTTGACCATGCCCTCCATCAGCCGCATCCGCTTCACGAACGTCGTCTACGACGGCGGCAAGAAGCGCTATATCGACACGACGTTCCGCTTTGACGGCTACAACGGCATCCTGCTCCTCGAAAACGGCGCGGGCAAGACCGTGTTCGTGCAGACGCTCATCCAAGCCGTGCTGCCCAGGAAGACCGTCGCCCAGCGGAAAATCCAAGAAACGCTCGCGCTCTCAAATTCCATCGCGCATATCGCCGTCGAATGGATCCTCGAAAACGACCCGCGCCGCTACGCGCTGACCGCCGTGTCGCTCTTCCTCAATAGCAAAGACCAGCTCGCTTCGCAGGAATTCGCCTACGAATACGGGCCGAATGACCGCTACAGCATTGACAAGCTCCCTTTTGTCAAACGAGACGACGGCAAGACGCGCCCGGCGACAAAAGAGGAAATGTCTATCGTCTTCCGCAGCATCGCCGACAATGCCATGACGGCGAAATTTTTCTCCGAAAACGACACGATTCAGTCGTATGGAAACTACATCGAAGAGCACTTCCGCATCATCCCGGCCGAATGGAACAAGATCGCAGCCATCAACGAGACGGAAGGCGGCGTCGAAGCCTTCTTCGAAAACTGCCGCACGAATGAGACGCTCATCGACCGCCTGCTGATCCCGACCGTCGAAGAAGGCATCGCGGACGAAAACGGAACGTCAGAAACCGGCAGCGGCAACGGCTTTGCCGAGCTCTTCGAAAAGCAGCGCGACCACTTCCGCCAGCAGCGCGTGCTGCAAAAACGCATCGAAGAAATGCGCGGCGTGGCCCTTCGCATGGAAGCGTACACGGCCGTGCAAAAGGCGACGTACGACCTCGAAAACGAGCTTGGCGCCGAAAGCGGCAAGCTCAAGATGCTGTATCAGAAAGCGACGGACGTGCTCGCAGCGCGCCAGACGACGGAACGCGAGCTTGCAGAGCAAGCGGCGCATTTGCAGGAGCAACAAGCAGACATCAAGCAATCGCTCGAAGCATGTGACGTCGCTGAAGCGGAAGCAAAAGCCGCAGCCTGCGAAAGCGCATACGAAACGGCGCAAGCCGCCTATGCGGAAGCAGAAAAGCGCCAGCATGCCCGCGATTCCCTGCTCCAGAGCCTCGTCTGCGCCCGCCTGCGCAAGGAAGCTGCAGAAGCGAAACAAGCAGAATCTTCTGCGGCCGTCGCGCTTGCCGAACTCGACCGTGACACGGAGACACAGGAGCTCCGCGCAAAGCTCGCGGACAACAGCGCCGCCCTGCATTCTCTCTTCGCTCAAGAAGAAGCGGAATGCGAGCAGCTCCGCACCCGTCTCATTGCAGAGCAGCAACATCTGAAAGCGGCGCAAGCTGACGAAGACCAGAACGCTGCCGCGATCCGCAAGGAACTCACGCGCCTCACGCGCGAGCTCGGCAAGACGGAGGCGGCGATCAAGAGCATCATCGAGCGCATGGAAGCGATCGAAAACGACATCTTCGACGACAGCCTGCAGTCCGACGCAAAGGCACAACATGATGCCTGGCAGCGCGCGTTGGAACGCGTGAACGCGGCCCTCGCGGATGACGAGAAAAATCTCGCCTTCTACGACGGAGAGAAGCGCACACTCCAAAAGCGCCTGCCCGAAGACCGCGACTGCCTCGCGCACCTCCAACGCGACATCGCGCAGATGGCTGTGCAGATCAGCGCCATCGATGCCGAGGCAAACGGCCTCATCGACAAGCTCCGCCTCATCCCCGAATGCGCGAACATGGCGCAGACGACGCTCGAGCTCTACCAGCGCGCGTCGTTCCTCACCGACCAGCTCGGTGACAATCTCGTGCGTGAAGACGAAAAGAAACGGCGGCTCGCGCTCCTCTGCCGCCAGGCGCATCGCTTCGTCGATCAATATGCCAATGCCACGTCGTTCACCGCCGATCCGGCGCTTGAAGAACTTCTCGATGCGTGGCGTAATGATTTCCCGACGCTGCAATCCGGCGCGGACGCCTATCGTGCCGCCGTGAAGAGCGGCCGCGATGGGGACGAACTCTGTCGCCTCTATCCGTTCTGGGCCGCGTCCGTCGTCACGGCAGAAGCATCGGTCGGCGAGCTTCTGCGCCGCCTCACTGCAAAGGCCGACCTTTTCACCTCGCCCGTTTTCATCCTGACAAGCGGCGAACTGCGTGCCTTGCTGACCGAAGGAGCAGCGCCGACGCTCCCCCGCTCCATCACGCCGTCGTACTGGTCGCACCTCACGGACGACGACTTCCGCACGTGGATGGACGGCCTGCGCACCGCGGCCGAGCGCCGTGACAAGGAGCTCGCTGCCCAGGAAGCGACGTGCGCAAACCTCCAACAACTCCGCGTCGCGCTCGGCGCATTTTACGAGAAACGACCATTCTCCGAATACCAAGAACTCCAGACGAGCCGCAAGGAAGCCGAGACGAAAGCCGAACTCCTCGCACGCACCATCCGCGAAAGCGAAGCGACGATCGAGCAATGCCAAGCGAGCATCGGCAATTACCAGAAGCTCCGCTACGATCACAAAGCGCAAAAAGATGCGCTCGCGCACAAACTTACGGAACTCGAGCGCTACGAAAAACTCCAGACGGAACACAAAGAACATCTGAAGACGCAAGACGCCTTGCACCGCGACGAACAAGCGGCGCAGGAACGCCTCTCCGCCTCGGCGAAAAAAGCCGCCCGCCTCGCGAGCGAGCTCCAAAACGTCCTGACGTCCCTCGGCGCGCAGAAAAGCCGCGCCGCCGCCATCCGCCAGCGCCTCTACTACGACGACGTCCAAGCTGCCGCGCCGCAGGCGACGGACAAAAGCTACAACGTCCTCGCCGACGAGCGCCGCCAACTGCTCAGCCGCATCGACGGCATCCAAGCGAATCGTGGCCGCCTCGAAGAAAAGCGCGCGCAGGCTGAGCGCGAGCAGAAGCGCCTCGCAAAAGACTTGCGGCGCCTCCAGAGCGAAGCTGCGGTGGGCGGCCTCACGCTGGACGAAACCCTCGCCTATCCGCTGGATGGTGCCGAACAAGAGCAACAATTGCTCAACGAACGTCCTGCATTGCTACAAGAAACGAAGGCACAACGGACGGTCCGCGACAAAGCACAGCGAGCGTTCGACAAGGCGACGGGCACGCTCGAAAGCGTGCGCGGGCGCTACGTCGCGCAATACGGCGAACCGATCCGCGCCATCACGGGCGACCTCGCGGAAGTGCGTGCGCAATTCGAAAAGCAGCAGTGCGCCGTCGCCACAGCGCTGACAACCTGCCGTAATACACACAGCGAAAACGCAACGCACGTTGAAAACCTCACCGCAACGCTGAACCGTCTCGACAAGGAAAACATCACGCTGCAATTCACCATCGACCGCGTGCGCGCGATTCTCCTGCCGGACGCATGGAACACGGACGACAGCGCCGTCTTCCGCGAAGCCGCGACGCCGCTCCTCAAAGAGAGCCACGCCATCTACGACCGCTGCGCCGTGCAGCGCGAAAAAAACCGCGTCGCAAAAGACAGCTTCATCGCCTACTGCGAACAACACATCCGCGAAGAACGCCGCCGCCGTCACATCGTCGACGGCATCCGCAGCAAGGATTCGTACGAAGAATACGTCGATTGGTGCGCCGTCATCCTGAAGACGATCCAGCAAAGCATCGCGCTCGCCGAGACGGAACGTCAGGAACATTTCTCGCACATCGAGCACATGGTCGAGCACATGACGCTCTACTTGCAGGAAATCGGGCGCGGCCTCAAGGAAATCGCCGCGAAGACGCGCATCCGCACGGAAGCCGGCACGAAAGACATCTACACGATTCATTTCAACGAAAAGAAAGACTCCGAAATGCGCACGGCCATCCGCGGCTACCTCGGCGCGCTGACAGAGCGTCTCGACACGGACGCGTTCCTCGATGAAGACGGCCGCGAGGACAGCCGTAAGGTCAAAGAGGAACTCCAGAAAAAACTGCGCACGCAGCAGATCCTCGCTGCGACGCTTGGAAACCACGCCATCAAAGTGAAATGCCGCAAGGCCACAAGCGCCTCCGCGTTCTCCGAACGCCCGTACGACTGGGAAGAATCGAACAAATGGTCGGGCGGCGAGGTCTGGTGCAAGAACATGGCGCTGTTCCTCGGCTGCCTGAACTACCTCTCGGAAAAGCGCGCCCGCCTCGCACACGCAAAGTACCACAACCGCGTCGTCGTCGCCGACAACCCGTTCGGCAAGGCATCGAGCGATCACGTGCTCGATCCCGTCTTCTTCATCGCCGAGCAGCTCGGCTTCCAGATCCTCGCTCTCACCGCGCACGAAGACGGCAGTTTCGTGCGGAAATACTTCCCCGTCGTCTACTCCTGCCGCTTCGCCGAGCTCGCAGGCGGCAAGGGAAAAGTCCTCCACCCCGAAATGCAGATCCAAACCGCGTTCTTCGAGGAGCACAACCCCGAAGCGCTCGAACGGCTCGAGAGTTTCGAGGAAACAGGATTGTTCGGAGAATGAACCACAGACAAAACAGCGCACCGAAGAATGCCACGCGACATTCTTCGGTGCGCTGTTTGTCATGCGATGTTGTCGCCTTTCGGCACGGTGCCGCAGCTCGCATGGAAAAGATAATTTGCCAACGGCATCTTCGGATGTTTTTTCACTGGATACTCATGCAAGCGCAACAGTTCGTTGCACTCGTCATCCGTCAAATTCGCGACGATGCCGAGATAAAACTTCGCCCGCGTCGCGCCGACATACGGCAGAAGCGTATGATCCCATTCCTTTTTCTTCGAATCCTGATCGCTTCTTTTATCAAATGAAGTGCGATCCACGTCGATGAGGATCACCCCGTCCGCCTCAAGTCCTTTGAACTTGCGGCACGTCGTCACGGGAAATTCTTCGTTTCGATAGCGATACCGGTGCGTGTATTCGTCTCGTTCGGCATCGCCATCGATCTCCAAGCGGGACGCCAGCCGCGTGTCCTTTTCCGAGCGGCACGTCAAGATCACAATGTCCGTGCAATCCTGCGCCATCATTTCTCCCAGCAAGGCGTCCACGGCCTTCGCCGTCTGTGCCTCGTCCTCAGCAAAATACATCTCCGGCCGCTCGCCCTCGGCTGCTTTTTCGTAGACTTTGCTGGGGTGATAGGCGTCCTTCTCTCTGCTGCCGCTCCGAAGCAGGAGCTCCGACGTGCCGGCAATCTGCTTCGTATTGCGGCAATTCATGTAGAGCGTCAGCTTGCAATCCGCCTCCTGGATGAAATCGGGAAGCTGCGTCCCCTGCACGAGTTGACACCGATCGTAAAACACATAAAACGTCCGAAGTGCTTTCACGCTTTCGTCCAAAGCATTCAGCCAGAGCGTATTCACCACATCGAGAATGCCGTTTTCCGACGATTTCCCAGACTGTCCAAAATCTTGCCCTTCATCAATGATAACGTGCGGCCAAGGAAATGTGCCATCCTCCAGTGCGTGCTCGATCCATGCCAGAAGCTTCGTATATTTGCCTGCGCCTGCCGAGTTTCCATACTTTGCTGCCCAGCGATCGATATTGTAAAAATCAATCCCGGAGGCATCGCCGTAGTCCTCTTTCAGCCTGGCGCAGAGGAATCGGTTGAACGTCAAGAACAGCACCCGTTCCCCTTGAAGTGCATGACGGCGCGCCTTTGTCACGGCCATGACCGTCTTGCCCGTGCCGGCACGGCCTTGGATGACGGCCGTCGGCTGTTCCTCAAGATAGTTCAAGAGACGCACCTGTTCGTTGAGGAGTTCCTTGAAAATACGGACGCGTTGCCGCTGCTCCGTCTTGTACAGCGGGACGGCGGTGAACGACGGTGCCAGAATGTCCAAGAGGATATCTGCATCTTTCTGATTCAGATCCGTCGTGTATTCCCAGTCGCTATCTGGATAAGGCTTGCACGGCATGGCAAACAGCCGGTCGATCGCAGCCTTCGGCGCATCCATATCCTCTTCGGTCAAGAGGATTCTTGTATCCGCTTCCGGTGGCAGATGCCCGCGCGTCTTCAAATCTTCTCGTGTCACATCGGGAAACCAGACGGCGTACATGAACTTGCACCGCTCCGCCAGATTTTTGTGGTGTTCCTGAATCTTTTTGAGCAGGGTGCCGCGTTCCCGCGTGGCTTGGACAAACGGGCCGCCATGCTCCATCGGCCGCGTCTCGTAGTGCCAGATGCCATTCGCGTAATACACTTGGCCGCTCTTGACCTCGATGACGAGAATCCCCTTGTCTTTCTGGAAGATGACAAAATCGATTTCATGCACGTTCATGCCAAGCCGTGCATTCAAGACCTGCATGCCATGGAAAACATAGTAATCTTCGGGCAAACCGCTTTCGAGCGCATAGAAAACGCGCTTTTCTGCGCCATTGTCTTCGGTCTGCCGCGGCTCTTCCGGACACATCGTTGCCATACTTCACCCCTCCTGCTCGATCCTCTTCACAAATTCGGCCACGGAAAATCCTTGTTCCGTGGAAAAGCAATGCCAGCCCGATGCCTCCGCCTGTGAAACGCTCTCGCTCTCATTAGCAAAAAAGAGCATCACATGGCACGACGCGAAGCGGCACGTGACATCAAACGGCACGCCTCCCTCCGCGAGCGCATACAAACCGCCGAGCTCGCCCTCCGGCAACTTGCCAGCAAACGAGGATTGCAGCTGCCGCAAAAACGCTTCCGCCTTGGGGTCGTCCTCCGCCAGTTCGGACAAGCGGCTGAGAAGCTGCTTCGGTGCGACGCGTTCCCCCGGATTGCGCTCCACAAGCGTCGCATACGAACGCTTTCCTTTTAAAGGTTTTTCTTTTGCCTGCATGACAGCCGGCGAAGGAGCTCCGCTTGTCAGCTTGTGCGATGCCGCCTCCGGTGCGGTGGGAGAAAGTGCTTGCGGATCAGAGAAGAAGCCGATGCCCGGCTGCTCCATCGTGCCGAGGAGCACGCCGCGGTCGAGGAAGCTGTTGAATTCCTCGCAGCTTGTCTCCGGCAGCAGCATGCACGCATGGCAGGCCGCGAGGTTCAGCGCGTCGCGCCCCTGTCCGTTCGAAAGGCTGCAAACAGGATCGTTCGCACAGAAACGCGCCTCCTCGATCGCGCGATGGAAGATGCGCGGCAGTGCATCGGGATAGCCCTGCCGCACGAGGCCGCCGAGCGTCCCCTCGGCATCACCGTTCGCCGTGTAGATGAGGATGCCCGCCATTTCCGTCGCTCCATCCGCACAATAAATGCGCTCGCGCAGTGACGCGATGCTGTAGCCGCAAGCAAAGCTGAGCGCGCGGATCAAGAGATGCGCCATCGAATGCAAAAAGAGGAACTTCGCTGTGATGACGCGCGGCTGATGCTCTGCAAAATACGTCTTGGCATAATGGGAAGAGAGAAGCGCGGCACGTTCCGTGACGGCAGGATGTGCCGCCTCCCACGCACGCAATCGCGTTTCGTCGAAGCGCAGGAAAATACCTTCGCCGCGCACGTCGTACGCCGGCAGCCATTTTGTCTTTTCCTGCTTGATCGGGACGAATCCCTCGTCCTGCTCGCTGCTCACGGGCTGCAAGCGCGAAAAACCGACCTGCGCGCGCACCTCGCGCAGCTTGTGGACGAGCACGACTTGCGCGAGGAACGGCAGCGCTTTTTTCAACACACCTTCAGGGTCCGGACACGTCTCACGGTAAAAATCCGTCGTGCGCGGCGCTGCATCCTCCACGAGCATCTCGTATTCCTGCTCACGGTAGCGGACAGGGTCATAGCGCTCTTCCTGTTCGGGGTGTTCCAACGCCTGCACGATATCCGGCAGCCACTTCTCGACGGCAGGAACAGAAAGTCCCGTTTCCGTCGCAATGTTCGAGGCGGATTTCAAGAGCGCACGGGTCAAGTCCGCGCCGGAAAGGTCGGCATCCTCATGCAGCGTGTCAAATTTTCTCCGGAACGTCCCATTGCCCTCGATGGCGTTTTTCTCTTCGACGCCAGGCTCGGGGATGACGATGGAGTTCTTGACGACAGAGTAGTAAAGGGACGAGGCGCCGCGCAAGAGGGCCCGCGGATAAAGCGCACAGGCTTCGTTCACAGCATGCATGCCGCGCCATGGATGGCGGCCTTTGCAGCCGAACACCTGCTTGCCGAGCAGTTCATCACGCTGGCGAAAACTATCGACGCCCAACGCGCTCTGCAAATTCGCATGCGCACCACACGCGCACGTGATCTCAAAACCAGCAAATCCGCGGTTGCTGCCCTTGAGCGAAATCTTCAAGTGCGGATGCGCGCAAATGCAATCACCCTTCTTTTGCAAATGCACCCACTCCACCCAAGGAAAATCGTCAATGTGTCCATGCGCGCAAACCGTGACAAGGCGCGCGACAACGAGTGGTGTGTCCTTGCAGGTCTTGCACGTCGGTTTTTTCATGAACGCGCGCTTTGCGTCAAGAAGATCTCCCTTTGTGTGCTGTACGGCTTCTGCCATCCAATCCGAAAGTTTCTGGAAGCGGTGGCACTTCGGGCAGAAATACCATTCGGGGAAGCTCACATAATCGACGCCGATCTGGCGGTTTCCCATGCTCTTTTTCTTGGAAACCTCCGACGGAACGGGCAGCTGGAAGTCATCGACGTGCAGTGCCCGGGCGAGGCGCGGGTCGGCGATGATCTGGCAGCCATCGGCCCACGCCTCCGGCGCTGCTGTCATGGCGACACGATGCGACAACGGCACCATGGCGCCAGGGCCATACAACAGGATCAATTGCGAAGCGCGAATCTGGTCCGTTGCCTCCAGCTTCGCGATCGTCTCATGCATTTCCATAGCTGCCTCCTAAAACCGCACATTGCCCAGGATGCCGGGCTCGACCGAACGCATCGAGGTCAAGGTCTCGACTTCGCCGGCCCGTTCCTCGCTCGCGCCGAACGGCCGCAAGAGGCGTGGCGCCTCTTGCAGCGCGACCATCTGTCCATACGTCAGGCCGTCCGCTCCCTGCCCGTTTTCTTCTGACGCGCGACGCGACCACAGGGCAAAGAACGCATGCAAGCGCTCGCGCATGTTGTCTTCCGCAGGTCCAGGGTCCATGTGCATCGCGCGCTGTACGTCGCCGCAGCGCCGGCAAAACGCCTCAATGAGCGCGTCGATCTCCTTCTGATACGCACCAAGGCTGAAATGCTGGGCATCCTTATCGCCCGCAAGCTCTGGGATCTGACGCAGGACGCCGACGGCCACGGCATGGAGAGCGCGATCGCAAGCAGGATAGGAAAACGGCGTCACGCCCGTCGGCTCGACGTAGCGGTAGAGCGACGCATGGAACGAACGGAAGCGCTCGTAATACGAACGGTCGCGGCTGCGATTGGCATCATAAAGGACGAATACCACACCCGGCGTCTGACGGCCGACGCGGCTCGACGCCTGGATGTATTCGCTGACGAGCTTCGTCTGTCCGACCATGAGCATCAGATTGAGCCGTGCGACATCGATGCCGACCGAGAGCATATTGCTCGCGAGCAAGAGATCGACGGGATGCGGCTGTCCCTTGGTCCCCGTATACGTGAGGGATTCGAGGTCTTCAAGCGCTTGATTGAGCTCCGTCGTCGTCGTCCGGCTCGTGAGTTCCTTGACATGCTCCGGATACAGGCCGCGGCGTTCCGATTTCCACCGCTGCGCGAACGACGTGAGATCGCCCTGCACTTCATCTGCGATCAGCGTCTGGCACTGACCGAGCTCGCGGATCGCGTTGAAATACGCCGTCAGCGTCCAGAAGGCATCCTTGATTTCCGCAGGCTCATCCAAGGCTTGGACGAGTCCAAGGAGATCGCTGATCAAGCGGATTTCCATCGTCGCCTTGCGCATGCTGGCCGGCAGGATGCCGACATAGAGGCGGCCCGGTCGATGCTCGTCCGCACAGGCAAAGTACGAATCCTCCGCATCGATGCCCGGCGCAGGGAACTGCGCCACGCGACGGTCATAGAGCGCCGCGCATTGCTGTGCGGCACGGCGGATCGTCGCCGTGGACGCGATGATTTTCGGGTGATGCCCGTGCGCGCGGAAAATTTCATCAAGCCCCATCTCGTAGAGGCCGGCGATCGAGCCGAGCGGCCCTGCAATCAAATGCAGCTCATCTTGGATGATGAGCTCCGGGCCGCGCCCCGCAAAGAACGCACCGACTTCCGATTTCCATGCCACTTGCGCGAACTTGTCAATCGTGCCGATGAGGAGCGTCGGCGGCTGCCGGTAGAGCTCTTCATCGACGATTTGCAACGGCAAACGGTCATGGAAGGGGCATGTCGCTTGCGGGCAGCAGAAGGACGTATGCGTGCCATCGGCCACATAGCCCCATCGCCCGGTCTTGCGCTTCGCGGGAACGAGTTCCGTGCCGCACCACGGGCAGCGCAGCACATGGAATTTGTTTTCCGCAGACGCATTCCCTGGCAACACATCGAAGAGTTTCTTCGCATCCGCATTCTTCGGCGGCACATGCGTGCGCCCCATCCAGAGGCCGATCGTGATGGGCTCGTCGCCGAGGCGGCCGGGATACGTCGGTCCGGAACGCTTCGCTTTTGGGGGAACTGCCGTTTTCGTCCTGCGGGAGGTCACGAATGCATCCTCCGCTTGTCCCGCTCCCTGGCTCTCTTGACGAATGATCTCACACGCGCAGATGAGCGTCGCTGCACGGATGAATTGCTGTCCCGTCAGCATGCGAAGCGTATAGCGCATGATGATGTTCACGCCGCCATACGATTCTGGATACGCGAGGCGGCGATAAAAGATCGTAAACGCGGAAAGGCCAAGATATGCCTCCGTCTTGCCGCCGCCCGTCGGGAACCAGATGAGATCGACAAGCGCGCGATCCGCATCATCGTCCGGCGCGTCCTGCACGATGCCCGCAAGGCTCATGAGGAGGAACGCCAGCTGAAAAGGACGCCACTTCGCCGCTGCATCCGAAGCGTTCTTTGCATCCATCTGGCGGAGGGCGGCCGCCACCTCCGCATCGTCTTCATAGCGCTTCTTGTGGCTGAGCGACCGCTGCATGGCGCCATAGAGACGCTGCAAAAACATGGCGCGGTTGGCGAGCGCAAATGCCAGGCGGACGGAATCATCTTCCGCAAGGAGCTTGAGCCCGCTTCTCATGCGGCGCGCAGACAGGCGGCAGGCAGCAAGATTCCGCTCGCCCGCCGCACGATCGGATGGCTTCGAAAGCGACGAGCAACGTGCCTCCTGCTCTGTGATCCAGCGTTCATAGGAAGTGACGAGGTGCTCCAATTTCGTGAGCTTCTCCGATGCGGGCACCTCTACGAGATCCGAATAATATTTCATGGAGAGCTCGCCATCCGCTTTATGGATGTACGTTTCCCGCAACTCGTAATTCATCGCGGGCACTTCGTACGTCGGCACGAATTCACTCGTAATCGTGCCGCTGCCCGTCCCATCCGCCGACGGCTCGATCTTCCAATCCACAGAAACGCCGTGGCCTGACGCATAGCTTTTCTTTTCGCGATACAAGAGCGCAAGTCCAGCCTCTTCCTCTTCTTCCGCAGAAGGCAAACCTGTCCGCAGCGCCGCCTCGATCTGTTCCTGCGCGACGAAGCGGATGCCGTTTTCCTCGGATACCACACGGATCTCCGGCTGGAAGATGCACTCGTCCGGCGTCGGCACGATGCGCTCGCCTTTTTTCTTCGTGTTCTGGAGCATCAGCGTCACAGCCATCGGGCCATCCGCGTCCTCCGCGTTCATGCGGCGGCGCATGGCCGTCACTGTGGCTTGCAGGCCGACTTCCGATTCCGACCGCTTCAAAAGTTGCGGGCCTTTGGCAAAATCGCCCGCTTCGAAAGACAAATCGATGTCATACACATGCGGCGTACGAACAAAATACGTACGCTCGTCTTTACCGGTTTCTTCCGCATACGTGCCAAAAGTGACATGGACGCGGACGTGATCGATGGCATGATCCGCAAAAAACGTGATGCCAAACGACGACGGACGCAATTGGTTCGCGAGATTCAGACGCTCACTGAATTCATCATTCGAGAGCTTTGCGCCTTCGACCACTTCCGCCGATGCGTCCTCTTCCACGGCCTCTTCGTTCTCGACCTCTTCCGAAGCTGCCGCGTCTGTGTTTTCCAACGGATACAGGATGCCGCAGCTATAATTGGACGGCGACGTCCGCAAACGTTCGTGTTCCAAATCTTCTTCGCCCGCAGCGCTTTCCGTGCGCTCCATGCCTGGGCCGAGCATCTGACGGCGAATGCCCTCGATGATCGCGCTGCGCGCCTTGACGAGTTCTTCGGTGCTTGCTTTGCTCATCCCTGTTCTCCTTCTTCTGGAAGCGGCACATCTTCGAGCGGCCGGTTGACGAGATTCTGCGAGACGATCACAGAAAGCGGCTGCACGTCCTCTACCTCATAGACATCACAGATGTCATCCAGATGTTCCATGAGCGTTTGCTGGCGCGAAGATTCCGGCGTTTCCCCATTCTCTTTTGCGATGTATGCGTTCGGGATTTCTTTCGTCATGAGCTGCTGGAGCGTCCTGCGGACAGCGCGGACGCGATCCGTCGCCGTGAGATATTCCTGCCATGTATGATGGGCAAATGTGGCAGGCAGCACAGCGCCGATGGCCTTAAATACTTGCGTCTTCTGTTTCGGCAATGGGCCGAGCGCCGTGCTGTCTGCGATCAGCCAGCTGCGCAGCCTCGGGATATTGCTGATATCCGCGCCATGTGCATTCAGTTCTTGCCGGAGGTCTTCCCAGGTCAACTGATATTCCTTGCGGTACCGCTGCAGGCCTTGCTGCCATTCTTCCACGCAAGCGAGGTCGGCAGGATCCCATCCCTGCTCGCCAAGCGCCCTCAAAAACGTCTGCAAGAGTTCTCCGCGCGTCCCGAAATCATTCGCGTAGATGAAGCGCATGCCAGGCTGCACATCTTTGCCGCGCAGCTCGCGCAGCATGTTCTTCGCTTCGTCATCCTTGCACGGCGCAATGGATTTGAACGGCTTCCGTCCTTTCCTCGCGTCGCTGATCAGGAGATGGCGTCCGTCCACCAGCGTCGCCAGGGCCATGACACGCGCCTTCTGATCCCCGGCTCTGCCTTTCGTCCCCCAATACGCTTGGAGCTGCGCGCCCCACGATGGCAGGCGGCGTTCAATCTCGTCCCAATCGTCGGACAGCATGGGTCCTGCCTGCTCCAGCGCTTTGGGATCTTCCTCCGATGATGCAGTCCATCCTGCCGCCCGTTGGAAATCATCACGTTGCCGCTTCCACCGACGGAGCAACCGCTCGCCCCATGCTTCTTCAAACGCATACAGCAAAAAGACCGTCCGCTCCGCGTTCCATCCGAGCGGCACGCGGCAGAACGCATCGCCCCCATCTTCCGCGTCCGTCATCCGGCCCGTCACGATGAGGAGATCATAGCGGACCGCCGGGTCGAAAGTCCGCGCCGTCGTCACCGTCAGCCGGCGATAAGGATAGGCACGACGCAACGCTTCCGACCATTCGCTCGCTTTCGGCGTGATGATGGCGATGCGCTGCGTGACCGCGTCCGGCCGCTGCAAGAGCGACCGCAGCCGCGCCATTTTCCCGCCCTCGCCGCACAGCGCAAGATAAAATTTTTCCAGCAGGCTGTAAATCTCCCGCTGCACGCGATTCGTATCAGGATCGGCCGTCACCTCGATCTGCTGCCGGAGCCGCGCTCGCATGTGCTGGTACGACGCTGCTGGAATGCCCGACTCCTGCGTCCCCGGCCTCTGCTCCACGCGGCACTCGTGAAGCAAGCGTTTCCGCATAGCAAAGGCGCAGATGCGGAATTCGCTCTTCTGATCTGGATCGAGACGCTCCAGCTCCTCCATGCAGGCATAAAAACGCGCATCATCACGCGCCTCGTAGTGCGCGAGCGGCACACGCTCGCAAAGCACTTCATGGCCGCCGCCGCACCCCTCATAACTTTGCTGCAGACCCAGGCAGGCCACGGGCGTCTCCAGCATCTCCTGCATCGTTTTGTACAGCGGATAATTCCCGCAGCAATTCAAGAGAAATGGTACGTGCTCCTTGATGAGCACTTCCAGCTGTACGGCCTGCTGCTGCGCCTTTCGCACGGTCCACACCGCCATGCGCGTGACATCCACGCACGCGCGGTCTTCTTGCCACGCGCTTTGCATCGTCTCAAGATCTTCGACGACTTGCAAGATCGGCTGCGCTGAGACGCGGAATTTCATGCGATCAACGAGCTGTGGCTTCGTCGCAATCTTGTGCGAGGTCTTATCGGGGTATTGGCGCACCTGCTGCCAGAAGACATCGACGGCACCCGTCCGATGACGGAATTCCACCGTCAGGAGTTCTCCCAGCGGTATGCGTTCTTCTTTCCCAAAGGCCACTTCCGTCTGGGAAAAGACCGACGCAGCCACTGCTGGAGGCGCCACCAAGAGGCAAGCGGTATTGGTTTCCCACGGAATTTCATGCGCTTCCATTCCGAGCAAACGTGCGAAAAACATCTTGCGTCGCGGACTTTGCACGGGCCACTCTTGTTTCCGATCCCCGATGCAGTGGTCCTCCCCGAGCAACCGATGGAACATCGGCGTGTTCGGCAGCGGGTATGCCAAGGTCGCGCTCTGATTCGCCTTCGTGGTTTTATCGACGCGGTACTCTTTGTCCGTTCTTCCCTTGCGGACCGTCTTGCCCGCGTGATAGTGCAGCTTCCACTTGCCATCCTGCCACACCAAGCGTGTCATGTCGCCATGATACTCCATGCCGAGGAACCAGAAATCTTGCGGCATCGCCTTTTCGTAATGCTGAAGGATGTCTTGACGTTCCTTCCATTCATCCTCGACGCTCCACGTATTCTTGGCGATGGCATCAAATCCCATCATCGTCATCAGAAGCGCCAAAAACTCCGGTGTTTCTGGATACGAGCAACAGCACGTTGCCTGTTCCCTCCGTTCCAGGAAATCTCCCCACGCCTCCGCAAGCGCCGGCTGCTCCATCAAATCGTTTCCATCGTAAAAAACATGACAAGAACGCCACGCTTCCACCGTCTTCTCATCCAAGAAAAACACATCCTCCCGTTTTTCTTTTCTCACTTTGCCATATTTTCTATTCGTCGCCGCGCAACAGAATCCTTCTTTATTTTTAAGTTTTTTTCCAAATAAATTCTGCACGTCGTCCTCGTTCCCTGTCGGTTTCAGAGCGTCTGGAGGAAGGATAACGACCGCAGCGGATGACCGAGCAAACGTTGCAGGTACCCGAGCACCATCGTTTCTGCCGCGAGCAACTGTGACTTCGTGATCGTGATGGGCGTGTTACCGGCCCAGTCGAATGCAAGCGCGGTGGAGAGAAATGTACGAAGCGAAGCAGGATATGTCTGCGCAGAAGGTTCTCGACAATCGCTGCAGAGCGCGCCGCCCGCCGATTCGAGGAAGAAGGCATCCCCCTCCAGTTTTTTGCCGCACAAGGCACAACGCTCATACGAGAGTTGCAAGCCTGTGAACTCCATGAGCTGCAAGACCACGAGCAGCGCCGTCACGCGCGGGTTGCGCGATTCGAAGGCCTGGAACGCGCCGTGGAGCAAATCATAAACAGCGGGCTCGGCTTGTTTTTCCGGCAAGAACTCCGTCACGCACTCGGCGACGAACGAGCCGTAGGCCATGGTCATCAGGTCCTCGCTCAATTTCTTCGGATGATGAAGGATGCTGACCGTGCGCACGGTGTCAAGGCGCTGGCCTTCGGTAAGCGTGACTTCGAGTTCGTTGAACAGCTGCAAGCCCGCCGCGAGCAAGCTCTTCGGCCGTCGGCAGCCGAACGCCGCCGCTTTCACGCGGCCGCGCTCCGCCGTGTAGAGCTGCACGATCTTATCCGCCTCGCCCCAATTGTGCACGCCGACGACGAAGGCGTGCGCCGTGTAGCGCGCCATCAGTCCGTCTCCCCTGCTGATTTTTTCGCCGTTGCCTCGCCATCCGCATCTTTCGTCGTTCCCTGTAACGCTTCCGCAACGCGATCTTCTTTGCACAATGCCAAGCACTCTGCCGAGCGCTCCATCGCGCTGCCGCTCGTTTCGTGGTCGAGCCGTTTCGGCATGACGGCGCCGGCAGTCAGCATGTATTGGAGCGCCGACTCGCTCGAAATATCGAGGTAGATGACGTCGCTTTTTTTCACGAAGAGATTCGTACCCGACGTCATGTTGAGGCTCCACGGCACGAAGACGCAGACGTAGTCGTCGCCGAGCTTTTCCTGCAGCGCCGGCGGCACGTCAGCCATGAGGAAGCCGATGGCTTTCGACTGGTGGAACGGCACGAGCACGACGTGCTCAAACATGCTGTTCGACTCGAAGACCGCCGTCGACAAATGCTTCACGCTGTTGTAGATGAATTTGACGATGGGGATCTTGCCCACGATCCCTTCCGCCCAGCGGATGACGCGCCGCATGAACCAATAGGACGACAGCCAGCCCGTGATGTAGATGACGCCGAGCAGCGTGAGGATGCCGAGCCCGGGAAAATAAAAGGGGAGGTGCCTGCCCAGCACCCCCTCCGTGAAATCGAGCGTCTCGCTGATGACGAAGACGGTGATGGCGATCGGCACGAGCAGGATGAGCCCGTTGATCATGCGCCGGGTGAGACGCGACGGGGTATCAGTTTTCATTGCCGAAGCCAAATCCTTTCAAAACATTGTCGCGGTCGCGCCAGTCTTTCTTGACCTTGACCCAGAGATCGAGGAAACATTTATTGCCTAAAAGCATCTCGATGTCCGCGCGCGCGAGCTTGCCGATTTCTTTCAGCATCGAGCCTTTCGCGCCGATGAGGATGCCCTTTTGCGAATCGCGCTCGACGTAGATCGTCGCGCGCACGTAGACGTCGCCATGATCGCGCGTCTTCATCTCGTCGATATCGACGGCGATGGCATGCGGCACTTCGTCGCGCGTCAGCTGCAACGCTTTCTCGCGCACGAGCTCGGCGACGATGAGGCGCTCCGGCTGGTCCGTGACCATGTCGTCGGGGTAGTACTGCGGCCCTTCCGGCAGATATTTTTCGACTTCCTCAATCAAGGCGTCCAGATTTTCTTCCTGCTTCGCCGAGATCGGCACGACGCCGACAAACGGATATTTCGCCGAATAATTCGAGATGATCGGCAGCACGTCTTGCTTCTCGATGAGGTCGAGCTTGTTCACGACGAGGATGACCGGCTTCGCCGTCGCCTGGAGGCGTTCCAAAATGTAATATTCGCCCGGCCCCATCTTTTCCGTCGCGTCGACGACGAAGAAAATCGCGTCGACTTCCTTCAGCGTCCCCTCGGCCGCGCGCACCATGTACTCGCCGAGCTTGTGCTTCGGCTTGTGGATGCCCGGTGTGTCGAGGAACACGATCTGCGCCTCCGGCCGCGTGAGGATGCACAGGATGCGGTTCCGCGTCGTCTGCGGCTTGTCGCTCATGATGGCGATCTTCTGCCCGATGAGGCTGTTGATGAGCGTCGACTTCCCCACATTCGGCCGCCCGATGACGGCGATGAAGCCGGACTTGTGGTTCGTGTTATTTGTCTGTTGTTCCATTTGATTCCTGCTTTCGTATACTCTAACAAAGCCTCCCCCGTTGGGGGAGGGGGACCGCGAAGCGGTGGAGAGGGTGACGCAATGTCTACATTCTCATTCCTTTCAATAGGAATACAGCATCCGTTCATGCGCTACCCTCCGCAGCAAGCTGCATAAGCGACCGCATCGGCGCGAAAGCGCCGTGCGTCTGCTTATCCGTCTCGCATTCGCTCGGCACCTCCCCCAGAGGTAATGTCATTAAGTTAGTGATAAGCGGAGCTCACAAACTACGCCTCCCCCTTTGGGGGAGGTGGCCCCGCAGGGGCCGGAGAGGGTAGCGCAGTATGTCGATTCTCAATCCTCTCAACAGGAATACAGAACTCTTCATACGCTACCCTCTCCGCCTCGCATTCGCTCGGCACCTCCCCCAGAGGGGGAGGCGTTATTTGGTAGCTACCATCGCTTAACTTAATACCATTGCCCCCAGAGGGGGAGGCTTTTATTCGCGCGGGATTCCCAATTTCTCCATCACATAGCGCTGCTCGTTCTCCATTTCCAAGCGTTCCTCTTCTTCCATATGATCGTACCCGAGCAAATGCAGCATTCCGTGAACCGTCAAAAACGCGATCTCCCGTTTGACGCTATGGCCGTAGTCGGCGGCCTGTTCTTTTGCTCGCTCCACAGAAATCACAAGGTCGCCTAAAATATTCACATCGGGCCCGTCCTCGACTTCCGGCTCTTCGCTCTCGTTGAGGGCAAACGACAGCACGTCCGTCGGCCGGTCGATGCCGCGATACTCTTTGTTCAGCGTATGAATGTAAGCGTTGTCCGTCAGCGTCACGCTGACCTCGCCGTTTTCCACGCCGTAGAGCTCGCCGACCTTCTCCGCCGCCGCGCGAACATTCGCCTCGATCTCCGGCGGGAACGACAGTTCTTCCGGATAATTGCTGATCATGACGTTCATTCCGCGTCCCCGCTCCTCTCTTCCATTGCTTGATTCCGATGCTGTTCCTTCTGGCGTCCGTTCCAACGTGTGGCCTTCTCTGCTTTTCTCTGTTCCTCGTACGCCCCATACGCCTTCACGATGCGCGTGACGACATCATGGCGGATGACGTCGAGCGGCGCGAGGCGGACGATGCCGATGCCTTCGACGCCTTCGAGAATTTCGCTTGCCTGCCGCAGACCCGAGGTCACGCCGCGCGGCAGGTCGACTTGGCCGAGGTCGCCCGTCACGACCATCTTCGAGCCGAAGCCGAGGCGCGTGAGGAACATCTTCATCTGCTTGTCCGTCGTGTTCTGCGCCTCGTCGAGGATGATGAATGCGTCTTCGAGCGTGCGCCCGCGCATATAGGCGAGCGGCGCGATCTCGATGATTCCGCGTGCCATGAATTTCTGATACATGTCGAGTCCGAGGATGTCCTGCAGTGCATCGTAGAGCGGCCGCAGGTACGGATCGACCTTGTCCTGCAGGTCGCCAGGGAGGAAGCCGAGCCGCTCGCCCGCTTCGACGGCCGGCCGCGTCAAGATGATCTTCTGCACCTCTTTCGTCCGCAGCGCCGCGACCGCCATGACGACGGCGAGATACGTCTTGCCCGTGCCCGCCGGCCCGATGCCGAATGTGATGCTGTTATGCCGGATCGCATCGAGATAGACGCGCTGGCCGAGCGTCTTTGGCCGCACGTGACGGCCGCGCGACGTGACGAGGATCGTGTCGGAAAACAGCGTGTGAAGCGCCTCGCCCTTGCCATTTTTCTCGAGCTGGATGCCATAGCGCACCTCGTGCATCGTGATCGTCGTGCCCTGACGATAAAGGTACTGCAACTCCTCCATCACATGCACGGCGGCATGCACAGTCTCGGGCGCGCCGAAAAATTCCAGCCGGTCGCCGCGGCTCACCATCTGACAGTCAAAGCTCTCCTGGAACACGCGCAAAAATTCGTCGCGGCTGCCGAGGAGGCTCACGGCCTCTTTCTGATCTTCAAAATATATCGTTTTCCCGACGGGCTCTTTTTGCTGCAAAAAACATGCTCCTTTTCCTCACACGATCCTGCGGCGCGCGTCCTCCAAGAGACGCACAACCTCCGGGTAAAATACAGATGATCTCCATTTTTCTTGTCCCTTGAGCTCGTCTCCCAAGGCGATAAACGCTTCCCAGCCTGCGCGGAGAACATCACTCTCACAGTCGCTCGTCTGCAGGAGCGTCGCCCATTGCAGTTGATGCCAGAGGAAATCATCTGCGGACAACGCTTTCCGTCCATTGCAAAAATCCGTCCGCAAAATCGCAGCGATACCGCCGCCCGACGTTGTCTGCATCATCGTCTGAAACACTTGATACCACATGGCGAAGATCATTGGGCGCCCGTCCAGGAAGCCACCCTCCAGCCACCGGACAGATGACATGGACGCACGTCGGAAAAGGCCTGCGCTCCAGCCTCCTGCCGGACAGCATCCCCTTTTCAAAAACTCTTGCCAGACATCACGGATATGATAGGCCTCCGCAGGTTCTTTCAAATGGATATGCCACCACGGCGACTGGGCGTGCCCTAGGCCGGAGGCAAACGCGACTGCATAATTGATGTCCTGCGTTTCAAAAAACGCCACCATTTTTTGCACTTTGTCCGGCGTGATGGATTCGCCTTCCAAGAGCCACTGCACATAATCGCCCTGCACGCAGGTTTCGAGCTCATTTGCCCATCCAGGCTGTGTCGCCGGAATCCGCAGGATCTTCTCGCCCGCTTGCTCCAGGCCCTGCGGCATCCCGTCCGCAAAACAGAGCACGAAAAAGTCTCGATACGGATACGTCACAGAAAGCGCGCTGCGCAGGGTTTTCCGCCATGCCGCTTCGTCCTGCCCCGTCCACGTGAGAATGAGGCTGACGCGTTTTTTTCGCTGGAGCACCTTCGTCTCTGCCAGCTGCTCCGCAATCTGTTCCGCTGCTGCCATGATATTCCCCTGGATGTCGGCAGGAGCGGACGACGTATAGCGCAGCGTCTGCGCCTTCACGTACGGCGACAAGTCCAGCGTCTCAGCATCTTTCAACAGGGTATGCGACACCACGGGCTCATGACGGCGGAGCGTTTCAAAACAACCTTTCAGATAGCTCGCCGTAATCGTATGGACCGTATACTTCGTCACATTGTTCAGCCAGCTCGTCGCCACTTTCGTCGCGTACTGGTCCGGGCTGCGCCAATGAAAGTGTGCCGTATGGACGAGCGGCGCCAGCACCATCGGGACGGCACTGCCGTCATCGACGTACTCTCCAAAATGCGCGCCCTGGATCAATTCGTAGGGGCGTCCGTGGACATATCCATGACCTCCGACGATCGTTTTCTGTCCACGCGACCATGCCCGCGCACGCTTGCAAGGCCGCGTGAGCAAAAATTGATCGCGCCCCGAGGAAGCATCGAGCGGTTCATAATCCCGCCAGCGCAACGCATAGAGTGTTTCAGGGTCCAAAGCTTCGAGGACTTGCCGACAGGAGATGTCATTTTCCGTATTCACGAGGAATTCATCCGCATCAAACGGCAGGACGATGTCCGCACCGTGGTGCTCGATGGCTTCGCGCGTCAGGCGGTTCATCACTTCGCGATGCGCGAGCTCCACACGATACAGCCGTTCAAGATATAGTGGCAGCCCCTCATCGCGAAGCTTCTGTAACATTTCCCATGTCCCGTCCGAACTCTGATGATCTGCGATGATGAGCTCGTCTGCATACGTCAGACTGTGCCGCACGAAACTCTCGATGATGTCTGCCTCGTTCTTTACCATCGAAACCAATACGATTTTTTTCATCTTTTCCTCCCGCCTGTCGTCTGTCATCCCTGCATGTTCCGCCGCTCCTAAATCTCGTTTCATTCTACAACAGCGCGCCGCATTTGACAACAAGGAACGCGCATTTGACAGCAAGGAACGCAAACGGTTGACGGTCAACATCGAAAGTTTTATAATGTTGACGTTGAATTGATTTTTATTGAAGTGAGGCATTTCCATCATGAATCTTCGTGAACTCTCCGTCGACCAGCTCGTCGATAAAATCATCGCCGGCTACCGCATCCAAAGGAGCGATGATCTCTCATACTTCCTCGATGCAGATTTGGACGAACTGCGCGCTGGCGCCGGCCGCCTGCAATCGCATTTCTGCGGCAAGCACATCGACTTCTGCACGATCATCAACGGCCGTTCCGGCCACTGCGGTGAGAACTGCAAATATTGTGCACAGGCCGCCTGCCACCACACGGGCATTGACGAGTACGACTTTTTGCCAAAAGAAGAAATCATCGCGAACGCGAAAGCGAATCAGGACGCGGGCGCGAACCGCTTCGCCATCGTGACATCGGGACGCGCGCTCGTCGGAAAAGATTTTGACAAGGCCATCGATACGTACAAGGAAATGAAGCGCACGCTCTCAATCGATCTCTGCGCGTCGCACGGCCTGCTCTCGCGCGAACAACTGCGTCGCCTGCATGACGCCGGCGTCACGAGCTACCATCATAACATCGAGACGAGCCGCCGCTTCTTCCCCGAAATCTGCACGAGCCACACGTACGAGGACCGCATCAAGACGATCAAGATGGCGCAGGAAGAAGGCTTCTGCGTCTGCTCCGGCGGCATCATCGGCATGGGCGAGACATGGGAAGACCGCCTCGACATGGCGATCTCGCTGCAGGAGCTCGGCATCGAGTCCATCCCCATCAACGCGCTCATGGCCATCCCCGGCACGGGCATGGAAGGCCGCCCGCAGCTCCCGGCGGACGATATCCTGCGCACGATCGCCTTCTTCCGCTTCATCAATCCGACGGCGAACATCCGCCTCGCCGCCGGCCGCAAGCTCCTGCCCGAAAACGGCGCGACGGCGTTCCAGACCGGCGCCTCCGCCTCCATCACGGGCAACATGCTCACGACCTCGGGCACGACGATCAAAGAAGACATGCAGATGCTCCATGACCTCGGCCTCACGAACAAAGACGAAGACTGCGCCGTCGCCACCGGCACGTGCGGGGCGCACTGAAAATTTAGGGGTATTGCAGTAATTACACACCGTTGTCATGAGGAACTATTGCTGAGCGTAACGAATCCAGCAGCCTCTCCCTCTGGGAGAGGGGGACCGCGTCAGCGGTGGAGCGGGTACTAGGGTGCGATAGCCAAACAAAAACAAGAAGCCTCCGAAGCATCGAGTCGTTTGCGTAAAAACATGATGCTTTGGAGGCTTCTTTGTATTTGGAACAAATCGCACCCTTGTACCCTCTCAGTCGCGCTACGCGCGCCAGCTCTACCGAAAGGATAAAGCGACCGCATAGGCGCTAAAGCGCCTTGCGTCTGCTTTTCCCAGAGGGAGAGCCTGCTGTGAAAGCCACGGTCAGCAATCGTATGAAACGAATCTAGTAAGCGCTTTTTTCTTCATCCTTCCACATAATGGCTGAAGCTGCCGATGACGAGCTGCGGGAATTCTTTGTGAAGTGTTTCGAGGAACTTCTTCGTGCCGACGGGCTTCTCCGTTTCCGCTGGCATGATGTCGAGGAACGCGTCGGGATCGACGTTGAGGTTGCGGACCTGGATCATCTGCACGGGGAGCTCGCGGAAGAACGCCTGCCAAGCGGCGAGTTCTTCCGGGCGGTCGTTGTAGCCTGGGAAATACAGGAGGTTCAGCGAGACATAGACACCGTGGTCGAGCGCATAGCGGATACTGTTCTTCACATTTTGCAACTGGTAGCTTGCGCGATAGTAGGCGTTGTAACCAACGCCCCGCGCACTGATGATCGAGACGCGCAGGCTGTCGAGGCCGGCGTCGACGATTTTTCGGACCCCCTCCGTATAGCCCGCGTTCGAGTTCATGTTAATCTGGCCTTTTTTCGTCTGTTCACGAATCAAACGAATCCCCGCCGCGATGTTGTCCGCCGCGAGGCTCGGCTCGCCTTCGCAGCCTTGCCCGAAGCTCACGATGCCATCGGGCGCGACGGAGAGATGATAGACACCGACCTCGGCGATTTCCTCTGGGCTAGGACGGAACGTGATGCGCTGTTGCGGCGACGGACAGCACTCGGCAGGCTGCAAAGAGATGCAGCCGAAACAGTTCGCATTGCAGACCGGCGACGCGGGGATGCCCGCTTCCCAGCGGCGATAGAAAAGATTCTGCGCCGTGCAGCAATGCCACTTCAGCGAGCAGCCCGCGACCTGCTCGACGATGCGGTTGTGCGGCAATGCTTTTTTCGTGCGCTTCACGAGATTCTTAAGCTCCGGCGTATTGTAGTGCGCAGGATCCCACTTGTCGTTCTCGTCCGTGTAGACGGCGGCACAATACAGGTCATCGTGATAGACGACGACTGCCGTGTAGCCATAGAGCGGCAAGCGCTCGGCATCCGCCGCACGCTCGTAAGCGGGAAGATACAGACGCGTGTAGCCGGCCGGCAGATTCGCGGCCACGGCCTGCCCCGTGACCGGCAGCACCTCGCCGTCCGCCGTCTCGCCGACGGCCTGATGGCCTGGCAGCAGCATGAGGTCGGCGCTCTCCGGCAGGGGAATCAGATCATCCGGCGTCAAAGCGATGTTCTCGCGCCCCGTGCGCCCCATGCCGCGCAGGCCCGCCGCGTCAAGGATGTTGCCCTCTTCGTCGGCGTAGACCGCTGTAATGAATTCGTCGGCTGCGTTGTTCGCGCTCATGCGTTCCCCTCCTCTGCAGTTACTTGCCCTTCCGATTCGGACGTAACACGTTCCGTCACTGCTTCCGTTGCACCTTGGGTTGCTTGCGTTTCTGCAGTAATGGCAACACGTTCCGCCGCTTCCAGCTTCACGTCCTGCGCGGGCTTCTGCTTCTTCTGCTTTTTCTGCTTCTTCGGGTTAAATTTGTTCATCGCCATGTCGACGTCATCGTTCACGATGCACTCCACGGCGGGAATCAAATAGTTGATCGCATCGGCGACCTTCGGCGCACCCTCCGTGTCAAACGGCGCGAGCACGTGATTCACGACCGTCCAGCCCGGGAGCGGCCGCCCGATGCCGATGCGCACGCGTGCGAAATGTTCGTCGCCAAAATGTGCGAGGATGCTCTTGATGCCATTGTGTCCGCCGGAGCTGCCCTTCTTGCGGATGCGGATCGTGCCGACGGGGATGTCCATATCATCATGCGCGACAATCAGGTCTTCCGCCGGCAGCTTGTAAAAATGCATGAGCGGCCCGACGGCCTTGCCGCTCTCATTCATATACGTCTGCGGCTTCACGAGCAGCACTTTCTCCGTGCCGATGCGCGCTTCCGCGACGAGCGCATCAAACTTTTCACGCCACTCCGTGACGCCGAGATGGCTGGCGAGCGCATCGACGAACATGAAGCCGACATTGTGCTTCGTCTGCGCATATTCACGGCCCGGATTGCCGAGGCCGACGATAACTTTCATGAAGGGACTCCTTTCAAACCAAAAGCCTCCCCCTCTGGGGGAGGTGCTGAGCGAATGCGAGGCGGATAAGCAGACGCTTAGCGCTTTAGCGCTTAGCGGTCGCTTATGCCGCTTGCGGCGGAGGGTGACGCAGTTACGAGATTCACGACTCTACCGAAAGGATCGAGAATGGACATATGCCGCTACCCTCTCCGCCCCTTCGGGGCACCTCCCCCAAAGGGGGAGGCTTGATTTGTTTGTTAATCATCCGCCGTCGGGTCGCCGACGAGCACCATGTAGGCGATGACGACGAGGCCGAGGACGATGCGGTACCAGCCGAACGCCTTGAAGTCATTCGTCTTGATGTAGCTCAAGAGGAAGCGGATCGAGACGATGGAAACGATGAAGGCCGTCACCATGCCGAGCACGAGGATCAAGACCTCCGCGCCCGTGTAATGGACGCCGAACTTCACCATTTTCAGGAAGCTCGCGCCGAACATGACGGGGATCGCGAGGAAGAACGTGAACTCCGTCGCGACGTAGCGGCTCGCGCCAAACAGCAGGCCGCCGATGATCGTCGCGCCCGAGCGGCTCGTGCCCGGCACGAGCGACAGCACTTGAAAGAAGCCGATGATGAGCGCCGTCTTGTAGTCAAGATCGCGGAGATCCGTGACGCGTGGGCGGCGGCTCTTGTTGTAGTTTTCGATGACGATGAACAAGATGCCGTAGAAGATGAGCGTCGCGACGACGACGGGCGCCGTCATGAGATGCTCTTCCATGAACTTGTTCAGCATGAGGCCGATGACGGCAGCGGGGAGCGAAGCGACGATGACTTTTTTCCAAAGCTCGACCGTCTCCTGCTTCTCCCGCCGCGTCTTCCACGACGAAAAAGGATTGAGTTTTTCGAAATTCAGCACGACGACGGCGAGGATCGCGCCGAGCTGGATGACGACGAGGAACATATCCATGAACGCCTTCGACACATCGAGCTTGATGAATTCGTCGACGAGGATCATATGTCCTGTGCTCGAAATCGGCAGCCATTCCGTGAGCCCTTCGACGACGCCCAGAATGACGGTTTTCAGCAAGTCTGCCATACTTACATCCACTTGATTTTTTCCTCCTGATATTCCATATCCGATAAGATCTGATTGACAGAAACAGTCCAATTATAGAATACCGTCGCGTGGATGTCTATGGGTTCGTTGTAAAATTTTTAGAAACTTGCAGATTCCTCGCTACGGCTTTCCTCGATCGCCGCGTAATCCGTGAGGTCGGCATGCAGCGGCGTGACGGAGATGCCGCCATGCTCCACCGTGTAGAGATCCGTGTGCGGCCCGTTGTCCGAGTCGACGATCTTGCCCGCGACCGTGTAAAAAATGCGTCCGTCGTCGCGGGCATCCTGCTGGAACGCATTTTCGTAATCGCGCTTGCCGAGGCGGCTCATGGCAAATTCTATGGACGCGAGGCGCTGCGGGAAATTCACGTTGAGGAACTGTGGCGCCGCCGCACCGTCCACCGCGCGCTCGAGGAACGGGCGCACGAGCTCGGCCGCGAGCGTGTACGGATAGTCGGCATCGATGTCGAGAGAAATCGCCGCCGCGTGAAGATCATGCAAAAAGCCTTCCATCGCCGCGCCGACCGTGCCGGAATACAGCACATCCGTCGCGAGGTTCGCGCCGCGATTGATGCCCGAGAGCACGAGGTCGATGGGACGGTTCGGATCCATGAGCGCCTCGAGGAACAGTTTCACGCTGTCCGTCGGCGTGCCCGCGATGCGCCAAGCGGCCACGGCACCGAGCTCGAGCGCTACGCCCGGCATTTCCTCGACCTCGATGGGACGATGCACATTCAGCGCGTGCGCCATGCCGCTCTGCTCGTGCCATGGCGCAGCGATATAGACTTCATGCGCTTTCGAGAATTCCGCCGCGAGCGCGCGCAGCCCTTCCGAGGCGATGCCGTCGTCATTCGAAATCAGGATGCGCATGACGTCATTCCCCTTTCACCGTCGCGTTGAACTTCTCGATCATCTTCTCCGGCTTGTACGATTCCTTCGCCTTGCGCAGGCCCGGCAAGCCCATGTCCTCTTCGCGGTTGATGTACGTCATGTCGCTCCACGCATGCGAGACGAAGCCCTGATTGATGGCCGGATACGCGCCGCGCACGTTCGGGTCGGCCTTTTCCACATGGATGACGGCCGTGTCCGTATTCAGCGCTTCGCCGAACGTGAACGCGACGACGCGGCCATCGATGCGGATCACGCCGCCCTTGAGCTGGAACGCTTCGTAGTTGTCGAACACTTCATGGATCGCCGCACGCTCATAGCCGATGAACGGATCATCCTCGAGCTCTTCCGAGCGCATGGCGTACCAGCTTTCGAGCTCCTTGCGGCACGCGGGGATGAGGTCCTGCGTGATCGGCAGATATTCCGCCTGCGGGTACAGCTTATGGAACGCATTGAGATGGTTCTTTTTCGAATGCAGCTTGCGGCCCGAGAGAGAAATCAATTTTTCCGCGAGATAAACGTAGTCCGCGTTGTCGCGGTCGTCCGTGACGTCGAACGCAGCGATGGCCTGCCCCTCATTTTGGAGGAACGCCGCATAATCTTTCTCGAGCCCCATGAGATAGACAGGGCGCTCGCGCTCTTTGAAAAACGCGAGGATTTTTTTCGTCGCCTCCGGCCATTTCTCCGGCTCACAAAACGGCTGCAGCGCCGCGAGCTTGCCGTCGTACTCGTTGATCATGTAGAGCACGTCGTCCTCCACAGCCCACTGGATGTGATACGGCACGCGCCACATGAAGAAGTTCGTGAAGTTCAGATGGCTGTTCTCGTAGTATCTGGCATGGAAAAATTTGTCTAAGACAGGCTTGTCTTCCTTGCCGAGCGGTTTGAAGTCGATGATAATCCTCCCCTTTGAGGTGCGATTCTTTTTCTTGCTGCCATTATTTTAGCATGATTGTCAATTCATGTTCCGTAACAAAATCACGATAATGCAAGGGCTTTCAAATTACGCCTCCCCCTCTGGGGGAGGTGCCGAGCGAATGCGAGGCGGATAAGCAGACTCTTGACGCTTTAGCGCCTAGAGGTCGCTTATGTCACTTGTGACGAGGGTCACGCCGTAGGAAAATTCTCGATTCTATCAACAGATAGAGAATCTTGATACAACGTTACCCTCTCCGCCCCTTCGGGGCACCTCCCCCAAAGGGGGAGGCTTATCATGCATTATTTGTAATACGCGACGCCCGCTTCGAAGAGCTGCTGGTCCTTGTCGCCCGGCACGTTCTTCGCGACGTCTTCGCCGATGCGCTCGGAGTGGCCCATCTTGCCGAGGACGCGGCCGTCCGGGCTCGTGATGCCTTCGATGGCATTGACGGAGCCGTTCGGATTCCACGGAATGGCCATGGACGGCTTGCCGTCCGCGTCGACGTACTGCGTCGCGATCTGGCCGCGCATGCGGAGCTTCGCGATGATCTCACTGTCCGCGACGAAGCGGCCTTCGCCATGCGAGACGGCGATACGGTGCACGTCGCCGACCTTCACGTTGTTGAACCACGGCGAGAGATTCGACGCGACGCGCGTCGAGACCATGCACGAGACGTGGCGGCCGAGCGTATTGTGCGTCAGCGTCGGCGAATTGTCCGCGAGGTCGCGGATCTCGCCATACGGCACGAGGCCGAGCTTGATGAGCGCCTGGAAGCCATTGCAGATGCCGAGCATCAGACCGTCGCGACGGTTCAGCAGGCGCATGACCTCCGCCGAAATGCGCGGATTGCGGAACATCGCCGCGATGAACTTGCCGGAGCCGTCCGGCTCGTCGCCGCCGCTGAAACCGCCCGGCAGCATGATGATCTGGCTGCGGCGGATGCCGGCGACGATCGCGTCGACCGTTTCCTCGACGGCTTTCGGCGTGAGGTTGCGGACGATGAGCGTCTCCGCCTCCGCGCCCGCGCGCTCCCACGCACGTGCGGAATCATATTCGCAGTTCGTGCCCGGGAAGACAGGGATGAAGACATGCGGTTTTGCGAGTTTCGTGCTATGCGCCTTGATGGCGTTGCCCGTGCTGTACGGACGCCAGATGGCCTGTTCGCGGGATTTGCGCGTGACCTGCGTCGGGAAGATCTTCTCGAGCGGCTTCGTGAATGCCTGCGTGCATTCCTGGATCGTCACGACCGCCATGCCGCAGACAATGCTCGGCGCGGCCGTCGTCTCGCCGAGCTCGTAGCAGCCCGTGCCCTTCAGCACCTCGTCGAGCTTGCTGTTCGCCGCCGCTTCGAGGAGGATCGTGCCGTAGTCGGGACGGAACAGGTCGTCGCGCCCCACAGCCTTCGTGAACTTGAAGCCGACCGTGTTGCCGAGGCACATCTTCGTGATGGCCGCCGCCATGCCGCCCATGCCGACGCTGCGCGCGGCAAAGATTTTCTTCTCTTCCATCAATTTGCTGACGGCCGCAAAATTCTTGTTCAGCTGTTCGAACTTCGGCAAGTCCTGGCTGTCCTTGAGGCACGGCACGGCATAGACCTTGTTGCCGGGATATTTGAATTCGGACGACACGGCACGGTCGGCCGGCAGCACGTCGACGGCGAACGCTGCGAGCGTCGGCGGCACGTGGATGTGCTCGAACGTGCCGGACATGGAGTCCTTGCCGCCGATGGCGGGAATCTTCAGCTGGTGCTGCGCCCAGAGCGCGCCGAGGAGCGCCGCGAAGGGATGGCCCCACTTCTCCGGGTCTTTGCCGAGGCTCTCGAAATATTCCTGGAACGTCAAGCGGATCTTGTCCGCACGACCGCCGAGCGCGACCATCTTCGCCGCCGCTTCGACGACGGAATACACGGCACCGTGGAACGGACTCCACTCCGTAAAATACGGATTGAGGCCGAACGTCATAGCCGTCGCCGTCGTCGTCTCTGCGCCGAGCACTGGCAGCTTCGCGACCATGCCCTCTTCCGGCGTCAGCTGCGTCTTGCCGCCGAACGGCATCAGCACCGTGTTGCCGCCGATCGTCGAGTCAAAGCGCTCGGCAAGGCCTTTCTGGCTGCAGACATTGAGGTCTGTGAGGTTGCCGAGCCACGCTTTTTCGAGGTCGCGCCCCGCCGCTTTCGCGCCTTCCGTTTCGGAGAACAGGTAACGTTTTGACGCGTCCGGCTGCGTGATTTTCGCCATGACATGCTGGCGCACGCCATTCGTGTCGAGGAACGCGCGGTTCATCTGCACGATGGGCTGGCCGCGCCATTTCATGATGAGGCGCGGCTCCTCCGTCACGACAGCGACCTCCGTCGCTTCGAGGTTCTCCGCGTCCGCAAACTTGACAAAAGCGTCGAGGTTTTTCGGGTCGAGCACGACGGCCATGCGCTCCTGCGACTCCGAGATCGCGAGTTCCGTGCCGTCGAGGCCTTCATATTTTTTCTTGACCGCATCGAGATCGATGACGAGGCCGTCCGCGAGCTCGCCGATGGCGACGGACACGCCGCCCGCACCAAAGTCATTGCAGCGCTTGATCATGCGCGCGACCTCAGAACTCCTGAAGAGGCGCTGGATCTTGCGCTCTGTCGGCGGATTGCCCTTCTGCACTTCGGCGCCGCACGTCTCGAGCGATTCCTCCGTATGTTCTTTTGACGAGCCCGTCGCGCCGCCGCAGCCGTCGCGACCCGTGCGGCCGCCGACGAGCACGATGATGTCGCCGGCCGCCGGGCGTTCGCGCACGACATTCTCCTTCGGCGCGGCCGCGATGACGGCGCCGATCTCCATGCGCTTCGCCATGTAGCCTTCGTGATAGACTTCCTGCACCTGGCCCGTCGCGAGGCCGATCTGGTTGCCGTACGAGCTATATCCCGCCGCAGCGCCGAGCGTGATCTTCTTCTGCGGCAGCTTGCCGGGCAGCGTGTCTTTGAGCGCCCGGCGCGGGTCCGCGGCCCCCGTCACGCGCATGGCCTGGTAGACGTACGAACGGCCCGAGAGCGGATCGCGGATGGCGCCGCCGAGGCACGTCGCCGCGCCGCCGAATGGCTCGATTTCCGTCGGATGATTGTGCGTCTCGTTCTTGAACATGACGAGCCAATCTTCCTCACGGCCTCCGATGTCCGCCTTGATCTGGATGCTGCACGCATTGATCTCCTCGGACTTGTCGAGGTCTTCGAGCAGTCCCTCTTTGCGCAGCTCCTTCATGCCGATGACGGCAAGATCCATGAGCGTCACGTCGCGGATGGACGTCGAGCCATAGACATTCTCGCGGTCTTTGAGATACTGATTGTACGCGCGCGTGATGGCCGGTGAGAAATAGCCATCCTCGATATCGACCATGTCAATGGCCGTCGTGAATGTCGTATGGCGGCAATGATCCGACCAGTATGTGTCGATGACGCGCAATTCCGTGACCGTCGGTGCGCGATGCTCCGTGTCGCGGAAATATTCTTGGCAGAATTTCAGGTCCTCAAAGCTCATGGCAAAGCCCATCTTGTCCATGAACGCGTGCAGGCCCGCATCGTCCAGCGTGTTGAAGTCATCGAGCACGGCAACGTCCGCAGGCGGCTCCATCTTCATCGCCAGCGTCTCGGGCTTTTCGAGCGACGCCTCGCGGCTCTCGACCTTGTTGATGAGATACGCCTTGATCTTTTCGAACGTCTCGCGATCCACGTCGCCGACGATGACGATGACGCGCGCCGTGCGGATGACCGGGCGCTCTTTCGCCGTCACGAGCTGGACGCACTGCGCCGCCGAATCCGCCGTCACATCGTACTGGCCCGGCAGATACTCCATCGCGAACATGCGCGAATTCGAGAAATGCGGCAGCTTCTCCTCATAGACGACGTCGACGGGCGGCTCGGAGAAGACGACAGACTTGACCTTTTCGTATTCCTCATCGCTGAGGCCCTCGATATCGTAGCGGTTGATGATGCGCACGGCCTTGAGATCCGTCAGGCGGAACGTCTCCGTCAGATCATCGCAGAGCTGCTGCGCGGGAATATCAAAAAAGCCTTGGCGCTTCTCGACAAAAATTCTTCTTACGGACATAGGGCTTGGTTCCTCCAGCATTCAAGAGAACAACGGCAATACCTTCCGCCGTTCAAAGGAGATCAACGGAAATCTTCACGACGACTTTCGTCACTGGCTTCCCCGGGCCCGCCTCCGTCGCCATACGCGGCGCGTGGACATCCTCGGGGAACAACACAGCGAAGCTGCCCGGCTTCAGCATGATCGTGCTTTCCGGCACGAGGCGCTTGTAAAACGTGATGTCATAGACATCATTGTACGACGCATGCTCCTCGAGCTCGGGGCTGAACGGGCACCAGCCGATGTACTCGCTGCCCTCGGCGACGAACTGCACGTCGGCGTATCGCTTGTGCGCCTCGGGGAGGCAATCCTTCGCCGCCTTCGTTTCGTAGCGTTGCACGTCGGCAAAGATTTCCTCGCCGTGCTCCTTGCCACGCGGATAATAGCGCCCCTCGGCAAGCTTCGTGAAATCCTGCGAACGCAAGTACGCGAGCGCTTCGTCAATGATGGCAGGATACTCCTCCTGCCGCTTCGACGCGGCCTCCACCGTTCCGATGATCATGAAACGACCTTCTTTCTATATCATGCATATGTCCTGCGAAAACACTCTCATGGATTTATCTTTTCCCATTCTACCGAAATTCGCGGGCGTCTGCAACATTTCCAGCGCATTTTATGAAAAAAAGGACATGCGGGCTATCATTTTCCTGCTTTGCTGCCGAAACTGAATTTCATGATTTCCCGCTTGCATCGAAATCTATGCAAACAAAAAGAGACCGCTGCACACTTGCAACCGTCTCTCACACTTCAAAATAATTTCAGCAAGCCACGCGCACCGCTTTCGCGTCCGCTGCTTTCATGCGCTCGACGAACGCGTCCGTGACGTGGAACTCGAGACGCGTGACATCCGGCGTGCTGAACGCCTCGACGAACGCCTGGTCGCCGAAGACCCGCGCGAGCTCCGCCGGGTTCGCTGCAATGCCTTCCTCGGCAAGGTAACGAACGAGGATCTTGTAATCCATCGGCTCGGCGTCCACCTGCATGCCATCTGCTTCGTAAACGAGGAACGACGGCTCTTCGTGCGTGCCCGTGAAGACGAGGACGCGGTCCGCGCCGACACCCTGATGGCGGTCCGCCAAGAGGCGCAGCGCTGCGGCGCCCGGCAGATCCTGCATCGTGCTTCCATTGAGAACCATATATTCCTTCTCGGCCGTCGTATAATTCTTGATCATCATCATGTCGGTCGCCTCCGTTTCACTTTCTGCGCTTAGTATAGCAGGCATTTTCCGCGATAAAAATGCAAGAAATGACATTCATATTGCAAAAAGTGCTCACTGCTTTTATAATGAACACAAGCAACGCGAACGTTTTTGTTGGAGGCGAGCAATTTGGAGACGTACGAAAAGAAAGGCTACCTGCTGCGCGATTTCCGCGTGTTCCGCTTGAAAGACGAACGGCTGCAGCCCATTCCCTTTCACTACCATGACTTCCACAAGATCATCTTGTTCCTCGGCGGCGACGCTGACTACATCATCGAAGGGCGCAGCTATCCGCTCGCGGTGCGCGACATCATTTTCGTCTCGGCCGGCGAGATCCATCGGCCGGTCCTGCGTCCCACGCCTTACGAGCGCATCGTCATCTACGTCGCACCCGAATTTCTCGCGCGCTGCCAGAGAAACGAAGACGACCTCGCCGCGTGCTTTTCGAAAGCGCGAGCGGGGTCGTCCGTCATGCATGCAGGCACGGGGCTCTCCCACGACCTGCTGTTCCATATGGAAAAACTCGAGCGCACGTCGCGCGCCGAAGGCTTCGCGAACGGTCTCTACACGGAAATCCTCTTCATCGAATTCATGATCCTCTTGAACCGCGCCATGCTTGCGCATGAGCTCGGCGAGCTTCATGCCTCGTCGTATGATGAAAAAATCCAGACCGTCCTCGCATACATCAACGAGCATCTGAGCGAAGACCTCACGATCGCCGCACTCGCCGGCGAAGTGTATCTCAGCAAATACTATCTCATGCGGAAATTCAAGCAAGAAACGGGCTACAGCATCCACCAATACATCACAAGCAAACGTCTGCTCGCCGCGCGGCAGATGCTCGGAGGCCCCGACACCGTCACAGACATCTGCTACGCCTGCGGCTTCCGCGACTACTCGACGTTCTCGCGCGCCTTCCACACGATGTTCCACATGACGCCAAAAGAATGGCGGGAGCAATTGCAAAAGATTTGAATCATGAGTATAATACTCACGATTCAAATCTTTTGCTGGCGTTGTGTTGCAAATCTTCGACGATTTTCCCGAGGTCAACACGGTGTTGACCTTTTCCCGACGGGAATCTGCTATACTACCTCCATTCAGAAAATTTTGTCGCACAGGAGGCATCCGCATGACCAAGCTCACGCTCCAGCCCGGAACATTCACCTACAACAAAGACGACGATGACCTCGCGCGCACGGTGCCCGTCGCCCACATCCTGCTCGATGGCAAAGACTTCATCCGGCAGATCCGAACGTGGACGCACGACAAGCACCTCAGCCCGCTCGAGCCCGACATCCTCTATGACATGCTGCATCACGAGTGGAAAGACCACAGCAACGTCTTCCTCGCCGGCTGCGACTGCGGCCAGCCCCTCTGCGACCCGCTCTACGTCCACATCGAAGAGAAGAAATACACCATGACCTGGAGCCGTCTCTCCATGCTGGAAGACGGCATCAACGGCCGCACAAAACTC
>OMWS01000022.1 GCA_900314825.1 uncultured Veillonellaceae bacterium
AAAATTCGTGAAAAGTCTACTGGCAGATTGGATGACCGCCCAAAGCAGATACGTACAGGGATTGCTGGGGAATTTGGTGTGGGAAAGTTGAGTTATTAAGATGCAAATAAAGTATTGTTTGTAACCCGTGCCAAATTGGAAATGTACCAGTGTTTGTGGGACGTTTCTGCATTTCGTGCCCTCCCTATTGAGGACATTCGCAGTTCTGGTTATGTCGTCGATACACTGGAATCCGTGTTATATTGCCTCCTGACGACAAATAGTTACGAAGAATGCGTGCTCAAAGCAGTGAACCTTGGCGAAGATACCGATACCGTCGGAGCCATCGTGGGCGGCATTGCTGGGCTGGCATACGGATACGACGCGATTCCCCAGAAATGGAGAGATGCATTGCTCAAAAAAGAATGGATTTTGGAGATGTGCAAGTCTTTTGCGGAACGGCTTGACAAAGTTTGAGTCATTTCAAACAATGCAAGCAGTAGGAGGGATTCATCATGCAGGTACAGGACATCATGACGAAGAACGTGTTGACCGTGCGCCCAGAGACGACGGTGCGCGAGGTGGCTGAAATCCTCGTGAGCCACAAGATCTCGGGCGTCTCCGTCGTGGAGGAAGACGGAAGCCTTGTCGGCATCGTGAGCGAGGGCGACCTCATGAGCAAGGAGATCCTGCCCGAGCCGCCCGCAGAGTTCTGTATCCTCGGTGCGGTCATCTACTATAACAGCTTGCGCGAATTCAAGGACGCGTTTAGCCGTATGGCGGCGAACACGGCAGAAGCGCTCATGACGAAGAAGGTCGTGACGGTCAAGGCGGAGGACGATGTCAGCGATGTCGCGCGCATCATGCGCGACAAGCACATCAAGCGCGTGCCGGTGCTCGATGACGAAGGGCATCTCATCGGCATCGTGAGCCGCCAGAACATCGTGAAGATGCTGCTCTGATGGGAGTGTGATCGCTATGCCATTGGAACGTTTCTTGAAAGCGCAGGAAGGCGACTATGAGATCGCGTTGTCGGAAATCCGTGCCGGCCGCAAGCGTTCCCATTGGATCTGGTACATCTTTCCGCAGCTCAAAGGGCTCGGCAGGAGCGGGACATCTGAATACTACGGTATCAGCGGGATGGAGGAAGCGAAAGCGTATCTCGAGAATCCTGTCCTGTGCGGGCGGCTCGTCGAAATCAGTGAAGCGTTGCTCGGTTTGGAATCGAATGACGCGGATGACGTGATGGGGTTTCCTGACAATCTGAAGCTGCGTTCCTCCATGACGCTCTTCGCGTTGGCGGAGCCGGAATGCAAGGTGTTTCAGAAGGTGTTGGATAAATTCTTCGACGGAGCAATGGACGAGCGGACGGTGGAATTGCTTCGTGTGAAGAAACCGTGACAAATGGGAGGCGGTTTGCGTGTTCAAGATTCAAAAGCTGGTTTGCGTGCTTGTGGCAGTCCTTCTGTTGGCCGTTGCCGCGACGACGGAAGCAGCGACGAAAATCAATGCGGACGGCTATTACAAAGGCATCCGTCTGGCAGGGAAAGTGCGGATCGTCGAGTCGTTCGCTGACATCAAGGTGAAGGTGGTCGATTCGTTCCCAGATCTTCGCGTCAAGGTCGTGAGCTCTTTCCCCGATGATGTCGGCGAATGGCAGTTCGTCGACTACGGCGAGGATTTCACGGTGCAGTTCGTCGACAGCTTCCCAGACATTGAAATCAAATACGTGGATTCTTTCCCAGGTGTGGAATGAATATATACGACTGGATTCGTCAGGAGGAATGAATCATGCCGACGTTGGCAGAGCGGTTGAAGCTCAAATATGCACCTGCCTCCATCCGTCGCACGGATGTGAAGCCGGATGGCGCGATGGAGTTCGCGCCGGGCAGATGGGGATGCGTCGTGGCCATGATGGGCGCGGTCGTGAAGAAAGGAAAGACGGCGGCTTTCAGTGATGCGACGTGCTCCTGTGCGGGCGGCCGTATCGGTCTTGGCTTCACGGAGATGTACGCGCCGGGATTCCAAGAGTTCCTTTCCCGTGGCGACTCGGAAGGCACATGCACAAGGCATCGCGACTCGGAAGGCTACAAGAAATCGCCTGCGGCCGTTGAAGCGTGGTTCCAAGGCCTGCCATCACGTAAAATCGCGGAAAAGTATGTCGTGTTCGAGCCGCTGGACAGAGTCCCAAATGGTGAAGAACCGGAACTCGTTGTTCTCTATGTGACGCCCGACCAGCTTTCCGCGCTCGTCGTCCTCGCGAACTATGACCGCCCGAATGCCGACGGCGTGGCAATCCCGCAGGGCGCTGGATGCCAGACCTTCTGCTTGTTCCCGTGGCACGAGGCCGAGCAGGAGCATCCGCGCGCCGTCGTCGGCATGACGGACATCTCCTGCCGTCACCTGATTGACGACAATATGCTGTCCTTCACCATGCCGTATGACATGTATCGGCAGATGGAGGCGAATGCAGAGGGGAGCTTCCTTGACCGCGAGACATGGAAACGGAACGTGGAAAAACGGCTTTGAAGCGAGTGCCGGATGTTGACGGAAACAAGCCGAAGTGATATACTTCAATACAAGACAACGAAGTCCAGTTTTGGTGCTTCGTTGTCTTTTTTCGATATTTTCAAAGGGGGGTAGTTTCATGGAACCGATGAGCAATGCCGACTATCTGACGCGGTTGCAGCATGCCGACGAACTCAAAAAACTGAAAGCGGCGAAGAAGGCATCCGGCCTCACCTATGCGGAATTGGCGGACAAGGTGGATGTGAACAAGGTGTGGCTGGCCTCCGTATTCGACGGCCAGCAGTACGTTCCAGAGGAATATTGCGCGAAGATCGCCGAAGCACTGGGGCTGCCGGAGGAAGATACGATATTCCTCTCCGAGCATCCCTACAAGGGAAACACGGATCCGATCCTCTACCGTCTCCACGAGGTCATCGACACGTATGGGCCGGCCATCAAGTCGATCATCCACGAGCAAGGCGGCAACGCCATCATGAGCGCTATCGATTTCGGCATCGACGTCAACGTCATCACGGACAAGGAGGGGAATCACCGCGTCCTCATCGAGCTTGACGGCAAGCTCTTGCCGTATGCGAAAAAAGGAAAATATCCGTGGAAGTAAGTCTGCGGAATTGTATATGATTGAAAGGGGAAGCGTCAGTGCGGGCTGGCGCTTTTCTGATGGCCAAAAAGCAGGAAATCTGCGATGCGAATCGAATTGTAATAGCAAAGTAGAATTTGCTGTTAAAATTGGTGGAGGAATCGGAAATGAGGTTAGCGAAGATGCCTGGCGAAAAGACGGGCGACAGCCTCGGGCTCTTGACGAAGAAGACGGTCGCTGATACGAAGCGTTTCCATGCGTCGTTCCCGCAATACGCGCCGACGCCGCTCTGCGACCTTCGCCGTCTGGCGGAAGCTGTCGGTGTGCATCGGATGTTCGTGAAGGACGAATCGTTCCGCTTCGGGCTGAATGCGTTCAAGGTGCTCGGCAGCAGCTATGCGATGGGACGCTATCTCGCACGGCGAGCCGGCCTTTTCGCGAATGAAACGACGTATGAGAAGCTGACGTCGAAAGCGTTCCGCGAGGCTTGCGGCGACATCACGTTCATCACGGCGACGGACGGAAACCACGGGCGCGGCGTAGCATGGACGGCGCATGAGCTCGGGCAGCGTTCTGTCGTCTATATGCCGAAGGGGAGCCGTCCCGAGCGCTTGGAGAACATCCGTGCCGCAGGAGCGGAAGCATCCATCACAAATCTCAAATACGATGATGTTGTCCGCATGGCGAGCAAGCAGGCGGAAGAAAACGGTTGGGTGCTCGTGCAAGATACCGCATGGCCTGGATATGAAGAAATTCCCGGCTGGATCATCACGGGCTATGGGACGATGGCAGAAGAAATCGTGGAAGAACTGCCGGAACCTCCAACGCATGTTTTCCTGCAAGCTGGCGTTGGCTCGATGGCGGCAGGCGTTGCCGCCGTGCTGAAGAACGCTTACCCAGAAAATCCTCCGACGGTCATCGTCGTCGAGCCGACAACTGCTGATTGCTTTTATCGCTCGGCGGCTGCAAATGATGGCAAGCGTCATTTTGCCGAAGGCGATATGAAGACGATCATGGCGGGCCTTGCGTGCGGCGAGCCGTGCAGCCTCGCGTGGGACATCCTCACGCACACCGCGGACTTCGCGCTGACGTGCGAGGACTTCACGGCAGCGAATGCCATGCGCATCCTCGGTGCTCCGCTTGGTGACGACCCGCGTATCATCTCCGGTGAAAGTGGAGCATCCGGCGTCGGGGCTGCGCTTGCGCTCCTTTGCCGCCTGGAAAACAAGGAGATGGCAGCCGAGATCGGGATCGGAAAAGATTCGAACGTCCTCTGCATCAGCACGGAGGGAGCGACCGACCGCGAGCGTTACAAGGACATCACGTGGCACGGTGCTTTTGCCGCACCAGATGTCGAGCGGGAATAAAAGGAGGAGCTCTCGTTGCGCGTGCATGTTCGTACGATGGAATCCTACAGACGGAATTATGTGCGGGAAGATCTTCTGACGCTGGCGATGGATGATGATCCGCGCCCGATGGTTTTGAGCGGGAGGTACATCCCATATGCCCGTCGGAACGGGAAGCGCTTTTTGATTTACACGGTCAAGCCGTTCGCGAAAGAATATCCTGACAAGAAGCTCCTGCCGATGGCGGACCATTTGTGGATCAGGGAATCTGCGGACGCTATGCGACAGATGGTAGAAAGACGTGCAAAAGTTGGTGAATCCACGCCCCACATCTATCTCGTCGGATACCCTGAACCGTACAAGTCCGGAAACATCGAGCGATGCGGTTTCCGCTTGGCTTTCGATGTCGCCGAGACGCCGGTCTATTTCTCGCCAGAAGAGATCCCTCAGGATGTCATCGCGCAATGCAGATTTCCCGACATTTCCAAGTATGTCAGGGTGGCAGAGGGTGAAGCAATCCCTCCCGAAGATGCGACAAAGTATTTCAGCTCGATTGAAAAGTACCAGAAGAACTACCTGCGCACGGAGCTGATGCAGTTCGTTGGCGAAACGGAAGGGATGCCGATCGTATTGGCGGGACGCGTCCTCTTCGGGAAGCAGGAAGGGAGTTCCTCCATCAAGGTGAGCGGAGTGCGCCTGTTTTCGCAGTGCATCCGTTATCGTGATATGGAGCCTCTGACATCGAATCTGGAAATCGAGGGAGACCCGCAAGCGCTGATCGAAGCGGCGGAGCAGGGCGGATGGGGGCACCATGCAATCATACTCATGGTGGGATTCCCCGAACCTGTGACGGTTTCTGGCGTCACCCGCTGTGGCTTCCGATTGGCGTATGATGTCATAACGGAACCGATCATCCTCGTGGATTTACAAAAGCAATGGGTAGGCAAAATCACGAAGAAACTTCGACAGGCTTGTTTCTGGCCGGATGTCAAGGAGTATGTCAAGAAGCGGGCGAGACCGATCCGGTTTTTGGAACAATATGTGACGAGACGGCATCATCGGAGGCGGAAGCCTCCTGCAGAATCCTGAGAGGTGGGAATCCATGCACGCATTGATTCTTCAGGGCGGCGGGAAATATTATGTCTCTGCAGTTTTCGGCATCTATCGCGAACAGAGGAAAAAGAAGCGCTACGCAGGGTACGATTATTTCTACATCGTCTGGAACGAGCAGAAGACGAAGCTCATAAAGTGGCCGGAATACCGCCCGAACCCTTCGAACCGGATCATCCAGCAGGTCATCGACGTGGAGTTCGATGTCTCGGACTGGCAGATGTCCAAGGAGGAGAACACGGGCGGCGTGAAGTTCCTGCCGAAGGAAGCGGCGCTTTCCGCATGCGAGACGGGAGAACTGTCCGATGCGTTGCGCGAGAAATGCCTTGCGATTGACAGGTCATTCGTGTTTGATCCGTACCATGATGTTGAAACAGAGGAAGACATCGAGGGGCTGCTACGCATCTCCGGCTGGTTCCATGATGGCTGTATCAAAGAGCACAGGGAAGAAGAGGACGGCAAGCTGTACCTGCTTTTCACGAGCATCTGGGGGTGCGACCTGGAAGTGTGGTTCTGGGGCGACCTTTCTTACGACATGAGGAGCAGGGATCCAAAAACCGAAGATCCGTACTGGATGGACTGCACGCTGGAAAAACGGGACGGGTTCATCTGCCTCATTGACGACGAGTGCGTTCCTGCAGAACCAAAGGAGGGCTACTGCTGGTTCAGGGCGCGTCATATGAGATACCACATCATACCGCATTGACAGGGTGAGGATGTTCCAATGGCAAAAAAGGGATTGTACTATGCGGTGACGGGAAGCGAGCATGCGGGCGTGTTCGCGTCTTATGGAGAGGCGCAGAAGTGCATGCGGGGACAAGCGAATGCTGTCGCTCGCAAGTTCATGACGCGGGAAGCAGCGGAATACTATCTCCGCACGGGGAAGACATTGCAGTTTTATGTCGTGAAGCGCGGGCATCACTGCGGCATCTTCGCCAACTACAATGATTTTGCGAAGCAGGTGTACAAATATCCCGGCGCGGTCTTCCAGAAGTTCGACTGGCTGCCGTTTGCGAAGCTGTATTATGACCTGCCGGACTCTTCGCGCGTATTGACGAAGAAGGGCGGCGGAAAGGACGGCTTGCTGGAGGGCGTCGAGATCGTTGATGATTCGCTGGCGCTCAAGCATGCGGTGGGAAAGTGGAAGGAAGAAAATGATTGGCATCCATCGGATATCCCTGGTCTCTTTGAACGATTGTTCCTTTACGTCACGGAACTCCCGCAGGATTCGGATATCATGATTTATACGGACGGCTCGGCGAACAAGCGGTGGTATGGATGGGCGTACGTCGCGTTCTGGGAGGAGCGCGTCATCTATGCGGCATCGGGCGGCGGATATGCGCCGGACAAGAGATGGGCGCCCATGATTGCCGAGATGGAAGCTGTCAAGAACGCTGTCCTGTGGGCCGAAATGAACCGTTTCCGTTCGGCTGTCATCGCCACCGATTCGCAGAGCGTGATCGAGGCGCTGGAATCAGAAAAGCCGATCAAGGGGAAGACGTACCTGACCGATTTCCTAGACTGGATGCACGGCCGTCCGCTGAAGAACGTGGAACAGTTCCAATTCGTGAAGGGGCATGCAGGGACGCTCGGGAACGTGATGGCCGACTATTTTGCGGGAGTCGCGCGCCGGAGCGTGCAGCCGAAGAAAATGACGGCGCAGGAGCAGCATGGGTGAATATGTCGTGCTTGACAAAAGTTCGTTCGTGATGTAAGATGATTCCATCGTAGTTTTGAAAGTCCGATGGACACATTGATAGCCAGAATGCTATCCGTGTGTCCATTTTTCGTGCGCGGATATGCCTCTGTGCCGAGTTTTCTCTCATCAGAAACGGAGGTATCCATATGTCCAACGCATGCTACACTCAGTACCGCGTCGAAGCTCCATCAAAAGAAATCAATCGTTTGGCCGATGGGTTCAATGCCCGCAGACACCAGGGGAACGATGATGATCTTGTTGTTTTCTCCCGTGTTTCGGAGCTCACGGAAGAGAATGTGCGAGCCTACAAGAACGGGACGTCCGTGCTTTCGTTCGAAGCGGAGACGCGCCGCGGCCCGCGGAACATCGAATGGAGCAAGACCATCCTCTCCCTTGCGCCCCACGCGTACATCTACTATTATGCCGAGGATTTCCCGGACGAGATCGTGCAGACCAACGATGTCTGGCAGCGCTACTTCCAGGCAACGCTGGTCGTCGAGGCGTACCTCACGGAAAAGGCGCCGGCCGATGTCCTCAAAAGGTTTTCCGAATACGCAGAATACCGTTCTCGCGAAGACCAGGTAGGCTGGTATCTTTATGCCAACACGCGGGGGCTCCGCAAGCTGGTGGCCCCCTTCATCCAGCCCCGCCGCCGGTACCATCATGAGATCATGCAGGAGTTCAGCGAGTTCGAGCAGGAGCTCCGTTGGGAGACGGGCTCCTTCATCAACATCTACCACATCGACTTCGTAGAGAGCAATCTCACACGGCTGCGGCCCTGCCAGACGTGCAAGGAAGTGGCGGAGCTCTATGATGATCTTTACGAAAGGGATCGCGAGATTTATGAGCTGCACAAAAAGCTGAGCAAGATGGAGTACCAGCTCGCTCAGCTGAAGAAGGGATGATGCGGAGCATCTTGGTATGACTTTCGGCATCAGATGGCGCTGATTATCGTGCCGATGAGCCCCATGACGACAAGCAGAAACGTGGCAGCGGAAACGAGATATACGAGGCATCCTTGTTGCCCTGCCGCCGCCTGCTTCTTGATGGACGTTTTTCCGGAAGTCTTTCTCTCTTTGCCGCCGTTCCTTTTCTTGTCGTAGGCGGCGGCTACCTTCGGATAGCAATAGATTGTCGCGAGCGCATCCGCCAGAGCGCCGTGCGCCTTCTCCGTCCATTTGTATTTGTACTGGGCGGCGCATCGCGTGAGCTTTTGGTAGCGGTAGTCCCCGTGGTACTCGTCGTATTGCCCGACGACGTAGGAATACATCGTCATGACATCGACCACCTTTGCATGGCGGGGGATGATGCCATTTTCCGCGAGGAAGTCGAGATCGAAGTCCGTGTTGTAGCCTATGATTGTGTCGGCAGCATCGAAGATCGCTTGGATGATCGGGCGGTAGTCGTCGAGGGTGAGCTCTCCTGCGACATCCTTGCGGCTGATCCCGTTGACTTCGGTTGCCTTCCGCGTCCAACGGACGTCGCCCGGGTTCAGCCTCTCGTGGAACAAGATCTCGCTTTCGGCTGATACGATTGCGAGCTCCACGATTCCGTTCTCTTCCGGCTTGAGCCCGGTCGTTTCCGTGTCGATGCAGATGGTGCTTGCCGTCTTCGGCGGCTCTTTCAGCATCTCTTGCAATCTGGCGAGCCGCTCCTCGTGAATCCGCTCGATTTCCTTTTGGCGTGAAGTTGCCATATTCCCGACCTCCGTTTCTCTTGATGAGACAATTTTATCACATCGGAGAGGTAAAGGGGAGGTGTGGATATTTGACAGGAGGGGTGATTCGACGTATAATAGCTACATCACAAGCAAGGTGGTTGCAATGATTACGATTTAGGATTCAGCACAGCTTTGAACTTCGCCTTTTTCAAGGGCGCACGCATGGAGAAGAATGACTCTATACGTGCGCCCTTTTTGGTGCGCCGGAAGAGTCGTTCCTTGAAAACTTTATATGAGCCAAGGAGGAATCATCATGGCAAACATCTGCTACACGAAGTACAAAGTCGAAGGTTCCGAGAAAGAGGTCGAGGCCTTGCGCAAGGCGCTCAACAAGCGCGAGGGAAAGAAATTTGCGAGCTACCTCCGATACTGCCGCCTCGCACCGCTGACCGAGGCGAGCGTGCGGAAGTTCCCGAACGGCGGGGAAGTGCTCTCGTTCGAGACCGCGACAAAATGGGGGCCGGAGCTTGAGGACTGGACGGACATCATACGAGCACGCGCGCCGCACGCGCAGATCGTCTACTATGCCGAAGAATTCTGGCAGGGCATCCACGAGACGAACGACATCTGGGGGAAATATTTCCCCCAGAGCTATGCCGTGTTTGCGAGCGTCTCGGAGAAAACGCCTGAATGCGTGCGCAAGGCGTTCACGGAGGGCGCGGAGCTCCGCTTGCGTGAAGACCAGGACGGCTGGTTCAGCTACCTTGCGCCGCGCGACCTCTTCCATAAGATCCACGAAGTCCTTCCCAAAGCCCGTGGTTGCACGTCGAATCTCGTTGATGCATTCTACGAGCACAAGAACAAGCTCCTCTGGGAGACGGATACGACCATCGCGATCGGTCGCATCCACCGCGTGGAAGACCCGATGATCAAGAACGGCCCCTGTTGGTACTGCAAGAGGCTGGAAGTGCTCCAGGACGATCTCGGATGGTATCAGAAGATGCTCGACCAATACGAACGCCGTTTCGGAGAGCTCCCGAAGGAGGAATGGCTCCCTTCCCCATATAGCAAGGGCATGAACTGAAATATTGCAATTATCGAATCAATCATGAGTTGTTGCGGCGGGCGGGCACGTTGTTGATTGGCGTATCCACCCGCGAGGAGGTGCAGGATAGGATGCTTAGGAAGGAAATACGGCTTCACTGTCGAAGTACCCTTTTAGATAAAAGAAAATTTGGAGGCATGGCTGATGTTCATGACATTGCCGATGTATATCGTATATTGGGTTTTCACGCATGCAATGTTCGTCCTGTTTGTGATGGCGCTCATCATCGGCGCCTGTGCGGCCGGCGCTTGGCACATCGCTTTTGGAAAGAGGAAGCTCATAGACATCTTGTGCCCTGTCGTCGGAGACGATGGTATCCGAGGCCGGACATACCCGCAGTGAAAAGCTTCTGCGGCTCATCAAACAAGGGGGGATGAGGCCGATGTCATTGCAGAAGGGCATTCATGGCTGGATACAGGAGAAACAAGAACAGCTGGCGGAAAAACTGATGCCGACGATCGACTATGAGTGGAAGCCCGGCGATCTGGATCCTCCGTGGTTCGACATGCAGACAGGAGAATTTTACGGGGACGTCTATCAGGAATATTGCGAAAAACGAGGCGAGGATTGGCGGAATACCGAAGCCAGCCTGTTCATGAAAGCGCGTTATTCGAATTATGAGACATGGGCGCTCACGCAGCTGGTTTTCTGCCTGACGCTCGACCATCGCCTGAACCAATATGGTGCGGCGCTCCACACGGCTGGAACGAGGGAGGGAGCGATGGAAAAGCTCGCATTCGTGCTCCACGGCGAATTCGCAGGGCTTGAATGGATTCCGCCCGTCAAGGGATCCAGCCACATTTCGACGATCGTAGGATGCGCTGTGGAGGAAATTTATTTCGCGGAAGTCGCCGAGGCTATCGCGGATGCTTATGAGTACAGAAGAGGCGATTGCCTGGAACGTTCGCAGATGAATCTGCAGGAGAGACCGATATGCTGAAAGTGAAGGATACACCGAAACATTTGGGGGCGTGCATCTCGGGCACGTATGAGGATCTTGATGCGCTGCATGAAGCGTTGTTCGATGTCATCGGGACAGGCGAATCTTATAGGGACGGATATGACGGCAAGCGCACGCGGATGGCGGGGACGCTCTACGATATCCGCCATGCGGGCATGGGCGACCGTGGAATCGAAATGATTGACAGCGGCGTGAATCCCGATTGCAAAGGGCCGGACGGCACGCCCCTCCCGAAGACGAGCGTCGTTTTTTCCGTCCCCGTCCTGTGGCCGGAGCTTGCGTTCTTCGCGCTTGCCACAGATGACATGGCGATGAACGCTTGCACGCCGAAAGGCTTGAAGGATCTGTGCAAGGGATTGCCGAAAGAGGCAGCCGAAGCTGTGCAGGACAGGATGGAGTCCTCCGGCGGCCTCGTGAAATTCTTCGCAGCGCTTGTCTGGCAGGAGATGACGAACGTCATCGGGCGACGCAGGGCCGCACGGATCCACAGGAACGACTTGTTCGGGTCGAACATGATATTCTCCGGCAACTGCGACAGGGTGATGCCCCATCAGTATGTCGACCTGCTGAACATCCGCTACCTGAAGGAAGCGCCAGAGAAGCGCCTGATGAGCCTTGGGAAGGTTGCACGCTATTTGTGCGACCCTTATGCAGACAAGGAGTACAAGCCTTTCCTGGGAGCACTCGCGGACGCGGCGAGGAAATACGATGTCCCCGAGGATGAGATCGAAGCATACCGGGATGAATATCCAGAAGAGTTCGATTGGTGATTATCCGGCAAGCAGATTGGAGAGAAGGAAAGATATGCCATTCTACAGTGACCAGCTGCATGCGGCTTACGTATTGGAGGATGCTGCTGCACGCATAAAGAAAATGGGGCAGGAGGACCAGAATACGATTTGGAGGCTCTACCAGCATGCGGGTACTTTCGAATGCATCCGTAACTTTGCGACGGGCGAACTCGGCGAAAACAGCCGCGTCCGCATCCTCGCCGGGATTGCCCAGAACATCGTGCAGCGGGGCATTCCGACGTTCGCTCCGAAAATCGTGGAAGAATTGCTCTCGTTCCCCAGGAAAACTACGGCACGGGATGTCATGAAATCCCTCGTGCTCGTGGACAAGGGATACAAGTTCGATGGAAAACGCAGGTACTACCAGAAAAATTACAACAAGACGGTCACGGCGGGCGAAGTCAACGACACGGAAGTAGGGTTTCTGCTCCAGGTGGCAAGCGACGAGAACCTGAAGTATCTGGCACAGTTCATGGAGCTCCAGAAGCCTTTCGAGCATGTGATCCTGCACCCGAACACGGATGCAAAGAAGTATGCGAACTACACACGATACTGCCTTGACCAGTCCCTCGGCAATCTCCTGGATCTGGTGAAGGAGCAGCGCCTGGACACCGGCATCGAGCTCCCGAAGCTCGTGGAGAAGGAGAGCTGCTGCGCGGTCGAGCTCGACGGACCGACGCATGAAGAGCCGGAACAGAAATCCAAGGACAAGATGCGCGACGACATCCTGCACGAGCTGTACTGGAAGCCGACCGTCCGCATCACGGACCGGCAGGATGCGAGCCAGTATTCCAGGCAGCTCGGCGCTATGGCCGCACCGTTGCGGAGCCTCCTGGATTCGGATGCTTCTGTCCTTCCTGAAATCCAGCTGCCCCTCCATATTGCGCAAGTGGCGGAAACGTTCCTGCATCTTGTCGAGTCCGGCGAGGTTTCCGCTTTCGGCGGCAAGGACATCTTCTTCGCCGTGGACGAATGCACGGACAAGCGCATCATCTTGTACGGGATACAGAATGCCGTCAACATCCTGCACCACCTCGGCCGCCTGTTGAACGGCGGGAGCAGGGCGGTCGCTCCTGTCGTCGTCCGTTTCGGGGACGGTGCCTTCCGCATTGAGCCGGATGGGAACGCGCCAGAAAAAACGAATATACGGATTGATGATGCGGTCATCTCCCTGCATATCAGCGAGCACATGTGCCAGAGGCTCTACGCATTCAATCCAGGCGTGAGCAAAGGGCACAAGATATGGCTCTACAGCGCCTACGGAGTGGATTCCGAACGCCAGTTCCATATGGCGAAGCCGCTCGCTTATTCCATCACGGATGATACGGAGGACAGCCTCGTGTATTTCCTCCGAGATGTTTTCCGCAAGAAGGATTTCCGCCCGAAGCAGGCGGAGATCATCCGATCGGCCTTGTCGAGGAAGAACGTCATAGGCCTCCTTCCCACGGGAAGCGGGAAGACGCTGACGTATCAGATGTCCATCCTGCTGCAGCCGGGCGTCGGCATGGTGGTTTCCCCGCTCGTCTCCCTGATGGAAGACCAGGTGGACAACCTGAAGAGGTATCTCATTGATGCATGCGCGACGATCAACGGGACAGTGAGCGGCGCTGACAAGCGCCTGCTCCTGAACCGCCTCTTGAAGAAAGAGTTCCTGTTCATGTACGTCGCCCCCGAGCGGCTGCAGATCCGCGGATTCAAGGAGGAACTGGAGCATCTTGACGTATCCACCCTCGTCATCGATGAAGCCCATTGCGTCTCGCAGTGGGGGCACGATTTCCGCACGGCCTACCTGCGTGTCGGCGAGATCATGCAGCGGCATCTGAAGAACTACATCACGATGGCGCTTACGGGAACGGCCTCCTGCAACGTGACGACGGACATCAAGCGCGAGCTCGGCATGACGCGCAACGTGGACATCGTGACGCCGAATGACTTCCGCCGCCCGGAGCTCCATTTCAAGATCATCGAGCTCGAAAGCGACAAGGAACTGAAAGGCAGGATACAGGACGGCTCGATCGAGGACGCCATCCGCACAGCCGTCAAGGATGTGTCCGCGCAGGAGGAATTCAGGGAATCGGAGGATGGCACCGTAGACTGCTTCTTCCGCCACCAGAACGGCGAATACGCGAACGCGGGGCTCATCTTCTGCCCGTTCGCGAAAAAGGAAGGGGAATCGACGGAGGCGATTCACGAGCGGCTCTTCCAGGAAGCGAACGGCCGGTTCGATGTCGGCCTTTACCACGGGCAGCTCGAGGACGAGCAGAAGAACAAGGAGCAGAAGAGCTTCACACACGGGAAGACGGGCCTTTTGGTGGCGACCAAGGCTTTTGGGATGGGGATCGACAAGCCGAACATCCGTTTCACGATCCATACGGCCGTCCCCGAATCCATCGAATCCTTTTACCAGGAGGCTGGCCGCGCAGGACGCGACGGAAAGAGCGCCGTCAATATCATCCTCGCGCCGCCCGTCGGCATCGACTATGAGGACACCATGGACAAGAAGATCGTCGACTTCTTCATGGACAATTCGTATCCCGACAAGGACAACTTCCTCGCGCAGGTGCGGTCCGTGCTGGAGACTGGGTTCATCACCGATGCGACGCTCAGGAAGGACTTGCTTTCCGGCATCCGCGAACTGGACATTCCGGATACGGAAGTGAACCTCGAGGAAAATGCGAACGGGCACATCATCTTGAAAATCTTGTGCGGGAAAGGTTACAAGACGTATGACGCGACCATCGATGCGGATGGGAACACGCATTTCGACGAGGAAAAGCGGAACGCTTCAGCTGCGTTCCCTGGAGAAGACCGCACCAGCATCCTCTGCAGGAAATTTGAGGAATCTGTCAAGCGTTCGCTGGCACGGAAAATGGATGCGAACGACAAGCTCAACGCCCGCACGCTGATGCGATCGTTCGATCTTAACAAGATGGACACGACCGAGAGCATCGCGCAGATACTGGACCGTCTGAAGAAGAATGAGATGCTGGATTGCTATGTCGGGCTCGACAAGACTTTCATGGCGAACTGGGTGGACGACATCCTGCGCGTCTTGATCGCGGTGAAAAAGAATTCGGTCGGGCACCCGCTCTTGTTCACGGGCAAGATGTACCGTGACGTCATGCGCCAGCGCAGGGCGGCACACAAAGCAAAATGGAAGTATCATGTCGAGGATTTCTACCCGGCATTCCATGACATCTGCAACTACAACCATCTCCCGCTCGCCAGCCTATCGGAGCAGGATTTCAAGGAAGTTGCGGAAGAAGCCCGGCCGAACTGGACGGGCGCGTACAAGGACGTTCAGGACAAGGTGCTCTATTACATGGGCGTCCTCGGCCTCTATACGGACTTCGAGAGGAGCTACAGCCCGAATTACATCCGCGTCACGCTGAAACCCGTTGACCCGGACGACATCAAGGAGCACATCAAGAGCTTCATCAGCGGCTATGAGACGACGGATTATGTCCGCCGCAAAGTGAAGTTCGATTGGATGGAAAAGGCCAGGAAGCCGTCGGAACTCGTGTACGAATCCCTGAAATACATCATCGACTACTCGTACGAGAAAATCAGGTCGTACCGGCTGGCGCAGAGCTTCTCCATGTACCGCTGCATCCAGGCGGCGGCGATTCAGGGGATGGCAGCGCCTTCACGGACGAAGTCTACAAGTATTTCGAGTCGAAGTATTCGGACGAGCTGATGAGGGACGTCGAGCACGAGAACCTGCGGCTGCCGATGGCCTGGATCGAAAAGATCACGTCATCTGTCGAGCAGGGCGGAAACCTCCTGGAAGACCTTTCGCATCTCAGGACTTCCGCATTGAAGGTCGAAGAGGCCCGCCCGCAGGCCTTCACGCCATACCTCCTGTATGCGTATGCGACTTTCAGGGATCACAACCTTGACATCCGCAACGGCATCACGGCGTACCTCATCGGGCAGAAGCGTCTGCAGGGCCTCCGCCAGAACTACAGGACGACGCTTTCCGAGATATGCGAGAAGGCCTTGGAGACCGAGGACGAGACATATCTGCAAGAAGTCGGGAAGATCATCGACAAGGACTTTCCGAAAGAGAATCTTGATGAATTGAAGAAAGCGCTGGAGAAACAACTGGGAAAATTTTGAGGGGTGCTTATCATGAGAATTTTGGTTGTCACAGGAAGCCCGCACAAGCACGGCACTTCGGCATGCCTAGCCGATAATTTCGTCAAGGGGGCGACAGAAGCCGGCCATGAAGTTTATCGGTTTGATGCCGCATTCAAAAATGTGCATCCATGCACGGCATGCAACACCTGCTACACGAAAGGTGATGGGTGCGTATTCAAGGACGATATGGAAGAGCTCAACCCGAAACTCTTCGAAGCCGAGGCCGTCGTGTTCGTCTCTCCCATCTACTACTACAATGTCAACGCACAAATCAAGGCAGTCATCGATCGCTTTTATGCGAATGACGCGAAGCTACATGGGAATCGCAAGACGGCCCTGCTGACCACCATGGAGGACGAAACGATGGAATCCGCCGAGGGTGCAGACCTCTGCTTCAAAAATGCAGCGAAGTTCCTGGATTGGCAAGTCGTCGGTATCGTGAACGCGATGAACGCCCAGACGCTGGAAGACTTGCAGAAAACCGATTATCCGCAGAAAGCCTACGAGCTCGGGAAACGAATTTGAAACGTTCCTGTTGCTGCGGAAACAACAATCATGGCGAATCTTGTGAACGAAAAATTTATATGGCGTAGATAGCCGTTGGACGCATCCTTTCCGAAATCAAAACCGTGAGGAGAGACCTAAATGGACGAAACCATGGTGCAGCACTGGAATGAAGATGCTGCAAATTACGGCAACATCATTGCAGACGAACTCGCGAGCTTCCGCATGGCGGCATGGCAGCAGCTGCTCCGCAATAAACTGCCTGCGCACGCGGAAACCGTCTTGGATCTCGGCTGCGGGCCAGGCTTCCTCAGCATCGTCGCGGCAACGCTTGGATACCAGGTGACAGGCATCGACAGCTCGCCAGCGATGCTGCGGATTGCGAAAAAGAATGCGGATGTGCTCGGCCAGCAGACGAAGCAGATCGAGTGGAAAGAGCTCGATATAGCAGACCTTTCCAGCGCGTTTCCTGCTGCGTCGTTCGACGTGATCGTGAGTCGCAATGTCACTTGGACACTGCCTGATCCAGCTCGCACGTATCGCGACTGCTACCAGATCTTGAGGCCGAAGGGGAAGCTTCTCGTCTTTGACGCGAATTGGCAGCTGCCGCTCTTTGATCCTGTTCTCCGCAAAGAAACCGAACGGCGGCATCATCTCTGCATGGAGCGCTACGGTGATGCCTATGAGAGCAAGACGCCGATAAAGACCCAGCTGGATGTCAAGGACCTGCCGCTTTCCTCCGAGAATCGTCCGGTGTGGGATGAGAAGGCCTTGCGCTCGTGCGGATTTGGAAACATCGAAACCATTGAAGACCTCACGCCGGAACTCTGGGATGAAAAGGAGAAGCTGCTTTATGGAGCTACTCCGCTTTTCGGCATTTTCGCGGAAAAGATGTTGCAGGCATAGGCTGTTACGCTGGATATGTACAAGCACGTCGCTGATTCCACAGAAAACAAAAGACATACTGACGAAACTCGTGCTATACTGTAGGTGGCACGAGTTTTTGATGGAAGCAGGTGGTTGCGATGAACAAAGTGATGCCCATCGGTTACGAGTTCTTTTCCGAGGTGCGCAGCAAATATTATTTTGTTGACAAGACGGGATTCCTGTCTGAATTTTTCCGCGCACAGCCGAAAGTACTGCTCCTCACGCGCCCACGCCGTTTCGGCAAGACACTTTTAATGTCGATGACGCAGCAGTTCCTCGATATCGAAGGCGCAGAGGAACAACGGAAGCTCTTCGAAGGTCTCAAGGTCATGGACGACCCTGTCGCAATGAAAGAGCAGGGGACGCGGCCCGTCATCTTCTTGACGCTTCGTGATTGGGCAGGGGCAACCTGGGAGAGCATGCAGAGAAATGTCGCATGGTATCTCGCAGAATTGTATGGGAAATTCATGTTTTTGCAGAAGGATGGCATGCCGTCGCAGGAAGCGGACGTGTTCGTTCAAATTTTGCACGGAGAAGCTCCACTGGAAGTCTTGAGCAAGGCATTTTCCTTCCTTTGCAAGCTCCTCGAACGCCATTATGGGAAGAAAGCCGTCCTCCTGCTCGATGAATACGATGCGCCCCTCCAATGCGCATGGTCACATCAGTATTATGATGAGGCCATTGATTTTTATCGCAGCTTGTATTCCTCGGCGCTGAAGTCGAATCCCGCGCTTGATTTCGCCATCCTCACGGGCGTGCTGCGTGTCGCGAAGGAAAGCATTTTCAGCGGGCTCAACAATCTGAAAGTATCTACCGTGATGCGCGGTGGCTTTGCGGATGCGTGCGGCTACACGAAGGACGAAGTGGCAAAGCTCGCACACGACCTTGGACGCGAGGACAAGCTCGACGAGCTTACTGCGTGGTACGACGGCTACGACTTCCAAGGGACCGAGGTCTTCAACCCGTGGTCGGTGAACAATTATTTCAGCGAAAACTGCGAAGCGGAAAAATACTGGGTGGACACGTCATCGAACGACATCATCCAGACGCTTCTTGCACAGGCGGATGATGAGCGGTGGAACGAGCTCCGCTCACTGCTCCTCGGGGGCACCGTCACCTCGCAGATACGGGAAGGCGTCATTTATAGCGAGATTGGGCGGGATGCCAGCGACATCTATACGATGCTTCTCCAGACGGGGTATCTCAAAGCCGTCCGCAGCATGAACCTCGGCAGCGAGCGGGTATATGAGCTCGCCATCCCGAACCGCGAGATTCGTATGCTCTTCCAGACAGAGATACTGGATCGTGCCGATCGCAGCTATGGCATCGTCTCCTTCTACAAGATGGGGCTCGCCATCCAGCAGGGAGATGCCGAGGAATTCCAGCGCATCTTCCAAGGCATCCTGTTGCGTGCGGTGAGTTCGCAAGACACGGCGGATCCGGAAAGCTTTTATCATGGCCTCATGCTTGGATGTGCGCTTTACTATGAAAACGACTATCACGTCACATCGAACCGCGAGAGCGGCCTCGGCCGCTTTGACCTCGCGATGTTCCCGAAGAAAAAAACGCTTCCAGGCATCGTCATGGAATTCAAGGCTGTCAAAATGGAAGACGAACTCGGCCAGGCGACAGACAAAGCGCTCCATCAGATTGATGAAAAGGCATACGTCACGGAGCTTGAGGCCGCAGGCGTTCACGACATATGGTGTTATGGTATCGCGTTCTGCAAGAAGCGCGTACTCGTGAAAAAGCGTCCTGGTATAGATTTCGGGTAAGAGGCGTTGCCTTGGACGACAACGGGATCACTAGAAGAGGAGGGGGCAAGAAAATGGGAGAAATCATAAACGTCGACAAGATGCTCGTCTCCGTATCCGATCTCCCTTATGTGCATGTGGATCGCGACGCTTTTTTGAGGAGCGAGTTGCAGGAATACTGCACGGAGGAAGAGATCCAAAATGCGCTGGAGAGCACGCCTGCAAAGGCCGGCATCTCTCCGAAGATCATCGACAAGATCGCAGACGGCGTTATTTCCATGGAAACGCTGAAAGTCACCAGCTTGTCCGCAGCCGCAGGAATCCCCGGAGGCTTTGCGGCCGTGGCAACGGTTCCGGCAGATGTCGCGCAGTACATGGCGCATTCCGTGAAGACGGCACAGGAACTGGCATATCTGTATGGATGGCCTTCGTTTGATGCAGAGAAGATGTCGAGCGGCACGAAAGCAGAATTGACGCTGTTCCTCGGTATCATGTTCGGTATGGGGAAGACCGTGGCGCCCGCCATCCATCAGCTTGCATCCGAACTGGCTGAGCATACATTGAAAAGCGCTGCGACAGCAGCAGGGAAACGCCAGATTGCGCAGACCATCGCATACAAGACGGCGAAGGAAGTGGCCAAGCAGCTCGGCATCCGGCTCAGCGAAGAAAATTTTGCAAAAGGCGTTGCGAAAGTCGTGCCCTTCTTCGGCGCTGTTGTGTCGGGCGGGATGTCATACGTGGCTTTCAAGAAATCGGGCAAGAGGTTGAAGACGCATTTGCGCGAATTGCCATTGGCCCAAGACACATCCGTCTCTATCATTGTGGAGGACTCTTATGATTGAAGAATTCAAGAAGTTTATCATGCGCGGCAACGTGCTCGACATGGCCGTCGGCATCATCATCGGCGCGGCGTTCGGGAAGATCGTTTCGTCTTTTGTCAGCGACATCCTCATGCCGCCGCTCGGCCTGCTCATCGGCAAGATCGATTTCTCGAACCTGTTCATCAATCTGTCGGGTACGCCGGTCTCGACACTTGCGGAAGCAAAGGCGGCAGGACTTCCGGTCATTGCCTATGGTTCGTTCCTCAACGCGGTCATCGACTTCCTTATCGTGTCGTTTGCCATATTCATGCTCATCAAGCAAGTCAACCGTCTCATGCCTGCACAGCCTGCTCCGAAAACTCCGCATCTCTGCCCGTATTGCAAGACGGAAATCCCAGAGGGAGCAACACGCTGTCCGCACTGCACATCGAAATTAGACGATAGCGATTCGTGAAATTGCGCCAAAAAATTTGTTGCTGAAAATAAATCCCCATTCAGAGCCTCTGTAAGCCCATCCGGATGGATTCTGCGATAAACTTATAGCACTGTGGAAAGGCCTGCCTCAAAACGGCTGTCAGCAGCCTTATTGGCGATTTCGATATTTTCGTTGTAAAAAACTGCATGGTGCATTAGAAGGCGTACAATGCATGCGTACGAAAGTATTGTTAGCGAGATCGGCAGATTTTGGGTTCAACACATCTGTGCATATGACAATTTTGGTTGAAGCGTTCGGGCAACCGTACGCTTTTTTATTTGCTGTTCCGCGATATCTATGTTTTTGGTATGCTTTATTACACATAACGCCAGAATTGTCGCTACTTTTTAGATTTTAATTTTCGGATTTCTTTATTACACATAACAGGCATTATATGTAATTGGAAGATTAGGAGGTTTCTCATGGAGTTATGTGTAATCAAGCATAATAAAAAAATAGTGCTCGTTTTGCGCATTCCGAATTGCCATGCTATAATATATGCAAGCAAGATTCGGGAGGCGCGCATGCATGAGCAACAATTTGATGAATTTCGGAGTCGGCAATGAGCTGGTGCTCGAAAACGAGTTCGAGGCGCCGACTCCTGATTACTATGTGGAGCATTACGAAGATTTCCTTCCATTATATATCTCGAGCTTCCATCCGCGGTCGGACACCATGGCGACGTACAAGCAGCACATCGATGCCTTCATAAAAGCGTGCGAAGCCGCCGGAAGACATCCGCTCAGCATCCGCGAGATGCAGATGCGCGTGTATGCCAGCCGCCTGATCGAGTCCGGCCATATGGAAAGCGGCGTGTCTCTCCGTCTGTCCGCTATCCGCGCGTTCTTCGGCACGGCCAAGAAGCTCGGCCTCATCAAGCGGAATCCGTGCGACGGCATCCATGTCACGATCACGCAGAAGGACGACGACCAGTTCAAGGCGTTCACGCTGGATCAGATACAGGAGATTGTTGACGCTGTCAGCAAGGAGGAATGCAGGGAGCTGAAGCTCCGCAACCAGGCGATCGTCCTCCTGATGGCAGTACAGGGCTTGCGCGTCGTCGAAGTGATGCGCATGAACGATGAGGACATCGATTGGGATGCCGGCATCATCAAGGTTCACGGAAAAGGTCACGAGGGCACGATATATCCGGACGCTAAAACGCTGATGGCGCTCAAAGAATATATCGATGCGCGCCCGACGCGCATCGTCGAAGGCTCTTTCACGCCGACGTTCGTCTCTTTTTCGAAGCGCAACTACGGCATGAGGATCCAGCGGAACGGCATCCGCAAAATGATGGACAAGATCCTCACAGAACTCGGGTACAAAGAAAAAGGCGTGAGCTGCCATGCGCTGCGGCACAGCTGCGGGACGAACCTGTATGCGGCGACGAAGGATCTGCGCGTCGTGCAAGAGACGCTCCGGCAGCGGGATCCGAAGGTGACTGCAAGATACGCGCACGTGGCGGAGCGCCTTGCCCACCGCGCTACGGCGATGATCTCCCCGAACATTTCGGAGACGGACTAAAACACATAGCCATAAAATCCATCCTCAAGCCACTACCGACAGGCTAATGGCATGAGGATGGATTTTTCATTCCGACTGATAAAAGCCGATTTCGACAATCACGTTGTTTTTCACGACGAAGGACATCGTGAGGCATTCATTGGCATTGTACATATAGACCGTCTTGTCCAGGCGTTGCGCATACTTTTCTTGAGCTTCTGCCGGCAGTTTGGATGCCGTATGCCTTTCCGTGATCACGCTGTCGGCCGTCCCGTAGGTCGTCGAGAGAACGGAAGCCGGCATCCCGATGGCCACGCCATCTAGTGTCTTCATATTTTTGCCAGTCGCCTTGGCGCTGAATGCCGTATAGTTCCCTGTCCCTCCGTAGTCTGCGAAGCAGACCGTGATGCCTGTGTAGTAGCTTTCGATGCTGCCCCCACGGTTCGAGGAGGAATACGGCTTGCCGAGGATGGCATTGACTTTGCTGATGGAACTTCCCGCTTCAATGCCATTTATGGCTGCCTGGATTGCGTAGATCGAGCAGCTGATGGGCATGCCGCCGAGATTGGACATAAACACGGCTTCCCTTGCAAGCGCACTGGGAGCAAAGATATTCAAACATCCGAACATGGCAGCGCCAACAGCAAATCTTTTGAACGATGGCGTTTTGTTAAACATCGCTAACACCTCCATCAGCAATCAGATCTTGAGCATTTGAGAGTCACGTGCGAACCCTGCTTAACGCTTGACAAGCATTCAAAGGCTTCAGGCGGGTCTGATATGATCATGATATCCTTCATTTTCTTCGGCAATGCCTTTTCGATGACATACGCCAATAGCAGTTCCATGAGGATATGGCCTGGAATCGCAACCAGAAGTGCAACCGCCGTGAGGAAAGATGCTTCACCTACGAAGTTCAGCATGAGCAAATATCGGAATGCCACCGTACAGATCCCGTAAACAGGCAGCTGGAAGGCCGTGACAAGGAAAAACTCCTTTGCGCCAAAATCGAGTAGCATGCCAGAAAAGAAGATACCTGCAGGAATGGAAATCACCAAAGGCAGCAGTACGCTGTACCAGCTGAATCCGCCGAAAAAGCCATAGGACACGTAGAGGCAGAGGACGATGCCGTAAGCCATGATGCCGAGCAGCGTCGGCAAAAACAGGATTCGCGCTATTTTTCCTTTCAAAGGCGTGTCCTCATCGAAAGTTATCTGCCTGACAAGTTGGTCTTCCACATCAAATTGGAAATCTGACAGGAGCTTGATGTCAAGCCTGTCTCCAGCCAGTTTGACGCGGATGCCCTTCAGATTGTTGTTGCGCATATCGATGAGGAGATACCGCTTTTTGCTGAGCGTATGCAGCAGGATGCCATCCTTCCAATCGTCTGTTTCATCGTAAACGGAATGATGCCGGCAGAATGCCTTGAGCGCGGTCTTGATGTCATGCTCCTCGTTGAAATCTTTCTGGATTTCCGCTGCGATATCAGCGAACGTCTCCTCGGAGAACGTAATCAGATTTTTCATGCTGTCCCTCTTTTGCGACCGAAATCCCTTCCATCCTCGTCACGGAATCAGTCCGTACGCTCGAAGCCGTTCTGGTCGTTCGGCTTCCACAGGCTGCCAAGATCCGCCAGCTGGTAGCCGTTCATCTTGTTTATGCTCGCAAGGAACTTGTCCGTGATGTCGAACTTCATGTTGATCGCTTTCGTGGTATGGAGGATGAGCTTCACCTGCTTCGCGGACTTCATCTTTTGTACTTGCTCGTCGGTCAACACGAAGAATCGCGTGTTGCTGCGGGCAGCCGCGACGAAGCCCCCGAAGGGCACGATATGGTTCTTGTTGTCGATGAGCGATGCGCCTGCGAGGATATATTTGTCCGAAGGGTTCTGCACTGCCTGGATGTCATACCGCTCTCCGTCGACAAGGAGCGACATATGGTCTAGCAACTTCACTCTGCTGCCGGAGCACGAGATGCGGAACCAATGCTCTGAGACATCGTCCTTCGTCACGTAGTTCGTGTAGTAGATGTCCATGCTGATGATTCTGTGATCGATGAAGTCATGCGTCGAGAATGATGCCCCGCCGCCATCTTCAGGTTCATAGGCTACTTGCTCTGCAAAGCAGGTGCTTGCTGCAAAAATGAATGCAGCAAAGACTGCCGCCAGCAATTTTTTATTGAATGCCATCGTCTGCGGTCTCCTTTGAATGAAATATGTGCGTCGGTTTTGCTCTTGCAACTCATCCTATTTGATATATTCGACAGTTTTGTGATACTGGCGAGCAATCTTGATCACAGGGCCGTATTGCTTGTGGCTCATGTAAGTCACGTTGAGGATGACGACGCTTGCGTTGCGGACGGTTTCGGGCGTGAAGCTCATGTCATCCGCGTCGTATGTCTTCACCTTCGGATATTTGAGGCGGAATTTCCGAAGCCAGTTCGGGTGGCCGCCGAAAAGGACTGCCCCCTCAGGGAAGGATACTGGCGCGTCATCCTCGATGTCGCTGACCTTCAAATCGCCCTTCTGCATGCCCTCGATGACTTTCTGCATGTCTCCGAGGGCGTTCTTCGCGTCAATGTATTTTTCCTTCGTCCCGGCGAGCTTTTTGTTCGCCTTGTTAAGCTCCAGCTGCAGCTTGTTCAGCTGCGACTGCTTTTCCCGTATGACAGCGTCTTTTTCGCTGAGCATTCGCTTGAGGGCAGAATCCGGTTCTTCCTCTTTTTCATCCTTCGGGACGTTCGACATGTACAAGTCCAGGAGTTCGTCCCGGTCGTCGCTGGAGATCTTGCCGAACGCGTACATGAGGCGAGCGTAGTTCAAGTCGACATCGAAAAGAGTGCGCTGTTGGAGCTGCATCCTCAGGTGTCCCTGGATTTCGCCGAGCGTCTTCGGATCAGTTAGGCTTTCAATGCTCTCTTCTTCATCGTCATCCGCGACTTCTCCTTCGTCTGCGACGAAGTCGCGAATGATGCATCTCGCGAGCGCGTTCGCATCTTTTTCAGTGAACTCGCATTCCATGAGGTCGTCGAAGCAGAACTTTGCTGCGATTGCGTTGAGCATCTTCTGGTTGTCGTCATCGAAGAATTCATAAAGGGTGACAGGTTCCTCCCCTCCCCCTATGAGCGTCTTTCGCAGACGGCGTTCTTCCGAGGAGATGCGCCCCCTGTATTTCTGATTGCGTCTGCTGTCCACGACGATGGAAGGTATCGAAGAGATGAACATCCGCAATTGCTCGTCTTCCGGCGGTATGCCTGCCTCATTCCCCTTTTTTCCATCGTACCTCAAAAAGAGGAGTACATACACGCTGACATTTTCCAAGACTTGGTGAACGGAATGAGAGCCTCGCGTGAAGAAAGAGATGCCTGGAAAGCCGCCTTTCTGCTTGGCCAGTTCGCTCTGATAGCGCGGAAACCGCTTTCGGAGGAAATCGGTGAGCCGCTCTAGCGGTTTTTCTCGGGCGAAGGACGCAGCAAACACTTCCAGCGATTTGATGGCGAGGCTTGCTGAACGCTCTTGGAAGAACTGGGTGCAGGCATAGTTGTCTTTCGCGTCCTTCATCGTCCTGCAGAAAGCTTTTCTGTCCATCGTGTCATAAATCTCTTTGCGGAACGCAAGGTACTTGCTCCTGTCACGGGCGACAGCGGAGCAGGCATGGATAACGAACGCGAAGATGTCACGAGCCTCGTCGGCTTCCGTCCTCTTCGGCATGAATAATCACATCTTTCATTGTAGATATTCCGAATCATTGAATGAGAAAGGATTTATTCTGCATACATATCCTTAGGTCGTTGAGCATATTAATACCAATATGACTACCTTTTCAGAATACTTGTTAATTCCCTTGCAATAGCCGCAGCATCATCTTCCGTATTCTCTGCTCCAAATGAAATACGAATCGTTCCTTTTGCATATTCATCTGGCACATGAATGGCCTCGATGACATGAGAGACACGAGTATTTACTGAATCGCAAGCAGATCCGGTGGAAACGCAAATCCCCTTCAGATCCAGTCGATGAAGCAGCATTTCTCCATCCACGTTTCTGATGGAAATATTCACGTTTCCAGGAAGATGATTGCGGCTGCCGTTTCTCATGTAAACAATTCCAGAAGATGTCAATCCATCCAGAAGAATCGTCTCCAGCTTACGGAGCTTTCGTTCTATCGATTTCATGCGATCAAAGTTCTTCCGAAGTGCAACAGCCATTGCAGTAATCGCCGCTACATTCTCAGTTCCGGCGCGTTTCCCGTATTCTTGTGCTCCTCCATCTACAAATGAGCAAATATCTACACCTTTCCGAATGTAAAGGAATCCACTGCCCTTCATTCCGTTGAATTTATGGGCAGAAGCGGACAGCATATCTACCCCTAGTGCGTTTACGTCAATAGGGATGTGGCCAACCGCCTGCACTGCATCCGTATGGAACAAAGCTCCATGCGCATGTGCAATCGTAGCCAGATCCGCTATTGGCTCGATGGTCCCTATTTCATTGTTAGCCAGCATAACAGAGACGAGTCGCGTCTTGTCATTAATATACTGTTCTAGTTGTTCCGGCTGCACGATTCCTTCATCTGAAACCGGAAGATACGTTACTGGATATCCAAGCTGTTCTATCGCTGCGCAAGCATTCAGCACCGCATGATGCTCGATCCGAGAGGTGATTGTCGCCCGTTTGAATCCATCAGAAAAAACAGCGCTTTTAATCACCCAGTTGTCACTCTCTGATCCGCCGGAGGTGAAATATATTTCATCAGGCTCTGCTCCAATACATGAAGCGATAATTTCACGAGCCTCGGAAATAGCCTTTTTCGCCGATCGCGAAAAAGAATATGGTTGAGACGCATTTCCATACTCTTCTTCTAAAAACGGCTTCATCGCTTCAAATGCATCGGCATCCAGTTTTGTTGTCGCCGCATTGTCAGCATAAATCAGTTGTTTCATAATGTATCCTTACTTCGAAAGACCGATGGTTGAAATATCAGGGATGACCTTGCCGGCTTCCCTCGCATCCACAAGCCCCATCTGTTCACGTATGATGCTGCGCATTTCTTTTGCTGGTTGCAGACAATACGCATCGAAGTCTTCAGGGCTGATATCATCAGCGCTTTCCGCGTTCGGGAAAAGCAATTTTACAAACGCCGTACAAACTTTCCGGATGGCCTCCGTATCTCTGGTGTCAGCCTTTGGGGGAATCACAAGCATTTCCTCGACAATATTCCGATAGGATGGTGTGTTCCTGAGCTCATGGAGAATCGATGAAAAGTATTCAGCATTCAGCGCCCAACCATTCGCTTTCATATCATCATTCATCCGGGGAAGTTCCCAGCCCTTGATGAAGCCATGCAAGCGGTCAAGGAATGGCGCTCTGTGAAACGGATCGGGAAGTTCTTCAAACATGGACGCATGCTCATGCATGTTGCTTCCCGTAATATTCCCCAGAAAAACAATGGCTGCGTCCACATTGACACTGTGTCCATCATCTGCCTTGAAACTGCCATTTTCCATGATTTGCTGAAGCGAAGAATGCATTTCGGCATCCTTCATATAATCCGCTTCTCGAATCTCATCAAGAGCAACATAATCCTTATAAGCTACGACGCCTTCTCTTTTATTCGTCTTGTTATAGATCAGCTGGGCTCTTGTGGACTTGCCGGAAACGAGCCAGCCAAAGCGGCTGATCTGCCCGAACAAATAAGATTTGCCTGTCCCCGGAGGTGCGAGCTCGATGATATTGAGGTTCTTTTCTACGAACGGCAGCAGCCTCTGCAAAAAGGTCAGTCTCTGCTCGCTGCTGGAAAATCCACGATAATTATAATCCGCAGCAGAAATCAGCACGTTAATCCATTCATCGGTAGTAAACTCGCTTCTGCCTTCCTTGTAATCCTCGAGATCAACAATATACGGGCAAAACGGTTTGTAATCCGTCATTTGGATGAACCCGGTTGCATTCTTCTTTGAAAAATCTTGCATCCAGGCTAGCTCAATAATCCCCCAATTTTCACTTTCCTTGAGCAACGAATCTTGCCATTTTTCTACGACGCTTTTTTCAATGACTCCTCCAGCCCCTGACTTCATATCGCCAAAATCCGGCATTTCGAACATCGTATTTCCGCTCTTGATATCTACGGAAACGCGTATCCGCGTCAATATCGTCACTGGTTCCCCATTCGTCAGCTGGAACTTCATGTACTCAAAGTCATCCTTGCTCGGAACATATCTTTTGATATAATCCTGAACCCTATCTGTATCAATTTCACCATCATCATCGGAAAACTTCATGACGATCCAGTCGCGCATAAAAGACGGCAGCCTGAGCTCCTTAAAAAAACTGGCACGTTGCGGATTTTTCAGCACGATCATATCCGCAAATACGTCCCTCAGCTTATCTTCTTCCATAACGGTTCTCCCTTATAGGAACAGCGTGCAGCCCTGCTCCTTGAATTCGCTGATCTTGATTTTTAGGTCTTCCACTTCGCAACCAAAGTATTCAGCCATGCATTGAATACAGTAAAAATCATCGGTATCAACATCAATCAGTTTCTGTGACAGGGCTACTTCGTCCTTTTTGAGTTTTTTTCCGCATTCGCAGCAGATTTTTTTTTTCACGGCAAGTCCCCCTCTCCGCCGCCAAGTGCGGATTTGATGGTTACATCCGGCAGAGAAACAATGGTATTATTCGCAAATATCTGTGGAGGATACGTCCCCGGCTTAATCCGCGAAAACTCTGCAGTCCATCGCTTGGCATCTTCCGTGGGATTCACTGCTCCATCGATTCCAGCAATCCTGATCTGCAAGCTATGAACCGGTTGGTTGAAACATATGCCGAACCTAGCCTTCTTCCTTGAGATTTTTACTGTTGCTTTTTCCCAATCCGCTGTGAGGGGGATTTTTTGATTGCTGTCCACCACAAGGATCGGCACCAGCATCTCCTCCGGTGACGCACCACCATGGACTTCGCCGTAGATTGCGTTTTCATCGTCTCCGCCTGCAGCAAAACCAGGAGTCGTGAAATGATCGTAATTTTCAAAAACAGCATATTTCTTGCCATCGTCGAGCGTCGCGACAACCCGCACGGCAGGCAATTGCGGTTGACCGTTCGGTTTCCATTCGCTGTATCTTCCATGGCTGTATACTTTTACGCCATGATGGACATCGATTCCGTCGCGCTGATGGAAAAACCGAGCTGCCAGACGACTGGTGCCGTGATCCCCTGTAATGATGACCCTATGATGCTTTTCCATCATTTGGGAAACCGTTTTATAGACAGAAGAAACGAATGTGAGTTGGTCTTCTATGCAGGCATAGTAATCTGGATCGTCTACTAGCCCCTTATGAGCAAGCTTGTCAAGCTTGTCAAGTTTTTCATGCGGAATATCCATGACTTTCCACGGGTCATTGAACATCGTCTCCGTTGGCAGGTTTGCTTGCCCGATAGCCATATGTTTGATCGTCGCATTGCAATGCTGAAGAATTCCCCAGCGCAACAACGGAAGCCATTCGATTCCCAGCGCGTCAATCCAAAGGATTTCTGTATCCGAATCCATATAATCAGATAGAACGGCATGCCGCATATCATAAGTATCTGTTTGTATCCCGTTGAAATAGGATGCCTCATCCATCGGCAAAGTATTTGACAGCTTATATGATTTATATCGCTCCATGTAGAGCTTGATGTCATCATCGAACGCCAGTTCGTCATCGTGAAGATAATAATAGAGTTCCGGATAGATGTCCTTCAGCTTTTCACATGCCAAGACCTGTGTGGCATCAGACCTCATCCACTTTCCGACCATTCGCAGCAGATAGACGCGTTCATCATGCCTCGCTCCCGTCATGAAAGCCAGCCGGTCTTCATAAACGGGAATGGCATCCAGTTCTCTGAAAAATCTGTCATCCGGCTCCCATGCCATGACGTTCACGAGGCTTCTGTACTCATCGATCCATTCCGGCTTGGAATACCAAACTTGGAAAATCTCAAGCATAATCTTATCCGGAACCTCCGCCACGCTCGCCGAAGCAGCAAAGCAATGGCAAAGATACGTATCCTCAGGGTGTCGCTCAAGCCATAGGAAAATAATTTGTTTGTGGCTATCTGGCAGAGCGTTCCATTTCCCCATGGCGTCAATTCCCGAAAAGGTCGACATGTTCAGGATGCCTAGTATCGTCGTATCGAGATCGACCCCCTTGAGCGCATAATCAAGAAGCAGTCCCTGCATCTCGTCAGAGCAATTTTCTTCCGTCAGGATATCTGCTCCAGGCATATTTTCGCAAATGAACGTCAATGTGTCATTCATCACATGGATAGAGATATTTCCGTTTGCCGTATCCACAAACTTCGCACGATTCGTGAGTAGCACAAAATCCTTTTTATTTGGGTCTTCCGGATTAGCCCAATATTCAAACCACTCTTTCAGTCCGACTTTCAAATCTCCTTGCATGTTTTCCAGTTTCTGTACATACGTTTCAAATTTTCCGGAAAGCACGAGAATCCTTAATGTCTGCTCCTCTGCGTCAGGATCGGAACAAGCGTAGAAGAAATCTTCCTGCCGCAGATCGTCCGTGAGATTCATGGATTTATCAAACCATTGGGCTTCACAGCCCCACAGCGGAATGATAATCCTGCCGATGTTGCTGGCAGACGCATTGAAATGCCAAAGTGCGGAAAAGCGACGATCGGACATCTCATTCCTGGCAAACAGTCGAAGATACTCACTGACGCCAGTAAGAATCAGCCATTCGTTCCGATACTTTTTATCCATCAGATTTTCGAACTTTGGCATGACATCGGCACTGGGAAACAAGACATCCACGGGAACAACATGGATATCGCTTATTTTTTTCAATTCGGAGAGAAGGTCGCAATACGCGCGTATATTTTTTACCAGAATCGCACGACAAGGGAAACGGGAAGCGACAGCATCCTGCTTTTCCTGCTGCAGCTTTGATACGACTTCCTGTATCGTCATTTTGTCCTCTCCCCTCTATCATCCGGCAAAATCATCGCAATACTCCGGGTGTGCATCAAGGAATGCCGAAACACGATCCTTCAAAATCGCTTCGTTCATATTGCGTACATTCTTCTTTGTCCCGGCCAGTTTCTCCTTCTTCGCCTTTTCCTGCTGCGCCTGCTTCAGCATTTTTTGCAACGTGATTAAATCAGAAACGCCCCATGCGCTCATATCATTCCCAAGCTTCGTTTTTGCTTTGGTGATAATCGCGGCATGTTCGGTATTCCAGATATCCAGGTATTCATTTCCTACGGTAGCGAGGAACGCAGACGCAATCTTGTCTTTGTCATAGAGCAAAGACGCATCCATATTTTGCAAAGCTTGAATCGCGCTGGCAACGGAAGTATTCAACGTATGGTTCTGCTTCTGCACATCCAGCAGCGTACGAATTGGCTTTTGCAATTCATGCGGAACAATCCACAGAATCGGAACATCAAAGGTTGTACACCAATCCCTTACGGTATCCATGCCCGTCAAAGTTTTCCATGTCTCCTGAAGTGTGACCTTGTTGCGGGCAAAATGAATTTTCCCCATCTGCGCGTTTAATTCCTTGTCGAATTGCGTCAGCGACGCGTTGCAGGACACATCCTTCAATCCGTTATAAACGGTGACAAGTTCGTCCGGAGTGCATTCAATCTGCCGTTTCTCCAAAATTTCTCTGAGCACCGGCTTCCCGTCTGCAAGGCAGTCCTTGGCATACGTCCCGTACGTTTCAAGCGTGGAGATATCGTTTTCCCGTTCTTCCGGCGTCAAATGCGAGGCTCCCCCCTGCGACACCTTGTACAAGACGTTGAGCGCCGGGTGCCAAACAGGATTCAGCTGTGCAATGGCAGCCATCGGAATCCGCAAGTGCTTGAACAGATTTGCAAGATCCTTCTGCGCTGCTTCCAAGCTATGATAGACCTTGTCCTGTACATTCCCGATTGCTTCCAGGTACTTGTACTCCCCTACAATGTCATCCAGCTTCGCCTTGACATCATCTTCAGTCCAGCTATAGATTGCTCCCGGCATGACAGAATGCAATTTGTCGCTCAATTCTTCCGGCTGGATATCCAGCTTGCTGGCGATCGTCTGCAATTCAGGAGAAGCACGGAAAAGGAATATCCGGAAAGCTTCCGACATCTGATTCTTGTCCTGAAAAGCTTTCGCAAGAACGACGCGGATTCTCCCTCTCCCCTGCATCAACTGCAAGACATTGCTCATCGCCGTCTCGACCGTCTCGACATCGCCCGCCTGCGTCATAATAAAGCATTGAATGTTATCAATCACTTTTTCCGCCGCGCTCCGCAGTTCCTCATTTTTCCACGAATCTGCCGGCAGGTATTTCAAAACCCAAAACGGCGCACCGCACTTCGTGACGGCTTCCCGCGTATTATGCCACCCGGTCGTTTGCTCCGCAACCTGCTCCACCTTGAGGTCGAAAATTTTTTCAAGGTATCCGCTGAATTTCTGCCAGGTGATCGATCCTGCAGAAAGATAGTCCGTCGTCATCCTGCCTTTGCACATCTCCACGACCATCTTCCCGATCGTCGATTCGGCAAGAATTTGCGGAGACTGTGCCTTGTCGATCCATGTATATTTGCTATTTTTGTAGCAGGAGAAAACGTACCCCATCAATACGCCACAAGCGATGGTGTCGTAATAGCCAAAGGGAGCATGCTGCAGCTTCGTCCACAGGTCGCTCAGATTGACTTTGTAGCCGGACTCCATTTCCTTCTTTATCAGTTTCGCGAGCGCTGCGATACTGTTGGCGGCCTTGTTCCCTTGCGCACCTGCCATCTCGTCAATCTTGGCTAGCTCCAGCAGGCCTTCATTCTTCAAAGAGTTCAGTACGTTCTTCAGCTGGCTGTTTTTGCTGCTGCGCTGGATGCCGGCAAGCGGAGCGCTTTCATTGCAGGCCTTATATGCCGTATTCGTAACGACAATATTTTCCGGAGCATATTTGAAAATAGCATCCAGCACGTTTGTGCGGATCGTTTTCCGCAGGTGCATCATGCCGTATTGATTGCCCCAGGCCTGGTTTCCATTGTAAGCGATCATCTTGCCGCCGCTAACGGCTTCGCTCACCCAAGTCAGCAGGATTTTTTGTGCTTCCATCTGGAAGTTGTTGGCGGAGCCCGTCTGTCCCGACATGCTTGCCATCTCCTGTTTCGTGATGGCCGTCAGCCAATCCTTCCGCTTGCCATCAGAAAACGGGGTTTTCATCAACGCGATCGTAAGACGCGGCTCTTTGGATTCGCTGGCTTTCGTCTGCAACGTCGACTGGATGGAGGCCGCCTGCGGCTCGCTGCTCACGGAGACCAAAAGCAAGCCGAGCTTGTAGGGACACTTCTCCAGATCTTTCATCACCTCTGCCAGGCGCGTGTTGATCGAGTTCGTCTCAGCGCAGCAGACGGCAATCTTCATGCGCTTGCAGACTGCGTCGTTTTCATCCACGGCACGTTTTTCAAATTCCTTTGCAAACACGCCATCTTTCGAAAACATTTGATAGCGGCTGTATTTTTTATCATTCGCGTTCAAATGAGCATCAAACTCATCACTGGTGGTGCCGCTGAACGGGAGCTGCAGACGGACATTTCCGTGCGCGTCCTTGTCCAAAACGAGGATTTTGCTATCCTGCATGGTTTTGAGAAGATCATGAATCCGGGCCTTGTTCATGACGCCGGCAAGACAGTTGTCCAAGCATTCTTCCGTGGCCGAAATGCCGTCTCTTGTTCTCTTCCCGATATAAAGTCCCTTAGTAGAAGACATCAGTGCCATCAAGAGCAGCGCCGTCTTGAAAACGCGATAGGCGTTCTCATCGCTCTCCACAAGCGCTCGGCTTTCCTCGAAATGGCGGATATACTCCGGCACCTTCGTTTCCTTGTCCGAGAAGTCGCTCTCACGCGTGAAAAAATAATCCCAGAGCCAATCCGGCGTGAGCCAGTTTGCCTGATCCTCCGGCCCATACTTGCTGATGTAACCTACGAAACCAAGGTCTGGCGTGGCCTGATCCTTCATGAAACGAAACATCGTGCGCTGAGAGGCCGCATAGTTCTCCGCAACACGGGACAGGAGCTTGATGGTCATGGGGTGCATCGGGCAGAAATTTTTGATCTGATTGGTGATCTTGTCATCCAGCCCAGCGATCTCTGGCAAGCTGGAATGGATGTTCTTGAGCACCGACCTGCGTGCTTCCTCCCAGTGGTCCGTCATGCCAGTCCGAATCGTGATCGAGCCTGCAATCAAATCATAGGCTGCATCCGCGCTGACATGGAACTCCACCTGATGAAAACGATGCGTGATCAGCTGATAACGGTCGTTCGTCAAGTTTTGGATCATTTCCTGCGACTTATGGACGATGAACATCCAGTAGAGCGGCTCGACCTTGGAGAATTCAGACAGCTGCTGGAGGATCGTGATGTCATCACTATGAATGATATACTCCGTAAATTCGTCCCAGAGGAAAAAGATGCCGGATTTTTCCAGGTGATTATGCTCGATGACAGCGCTTACCCATTTCTTGAATGTTTCGAGGCTGTCCACAAGTCCCCAGTTGTACTGGCGGATGACCTCAGCGGTTCTCTGAAGCGCCTTGAGGTCTCCATCGTCAATCGCGCTCTGCAGTTCCTCCACGGTACCATAATCATTTCCAAGCGATGTAGTCTCGAGGATGTACTCCCAATTGTGAAGCGGACTGTGCACCTGTGCCTTGACCGCATCTGCCAAAGAGGCATCCGCATAATCCGCCTGGTCGCCAAATTTCGCCGCCAGCGCTTCACGGATGGCTTTTTCCGCCTCCATCAGAATCGCGTTGCCGTTCAGCAGGCCTGTGCAGCCGGTTTTCCAAATCACAAGGAAATCGCCGCCCTTGTTCCGGCACTTCATGAACCGGTTACGGTACTTCGAAAGGCGGCTGTTCTTCGATAGATACTCGTCGATGACAGACGGTGGGTCCTCCATCAAGTGCTTCACGAGGATGGCTGCATAGCTCTTGCCAGTACCATACGTGCCATGCACCCAAAAGGAGCGCCGGAGATCGTTTCCCTCGTTGTCGACGCCTTCCCTGTTCAGCGACTGACAAAGGACCTCCATCAGATTTTCCATGTCATCGCCGACAATGTACTCGCGCCAAAGATTCTTATTTCTGGTATCGGAATCAATGTCGACAACGGATTCGAATGTCGGGCTGATTTCGATATAATCGCTGTACTTTTTCTGCATTGTCCTGTGCCCCTTTGTTAGTCCTCTTGCGCCAAATCGATGATATCATTGCTCGAATAGTTCTCGAGGATGATGTTGTCGAGGTTCCCGACGAAGGAGACCCGTATATGCTTCGGAAAGCTGATGGCCAGCCCTTGGACCTGTTCACGGAAGGCCTTCAGATCGATGCCATAGATATCATGCGGCGATATGCCACGCGCATCCGGGTTGTTGTGCGCGTTGGCAAGCTCCGTAAAGGTGAAAGACTTCTTTCCCACGTGCTCAGCGTAGAGATACAGCGCGTACAGGAGTGCTACCGCATCAGGATAGTCCCAGCCATCGCGAAGATAAGAATAGGTATTCCTTGTCAATTCGATAGGTATTCCCTGTTTCAGCGAAGCACCGATCGGCGACATACGAAACGTTTCTGTCAAGGCTGTAATGGCATTTTCTCTTGTCGATTTCGAGTAGCTTTCGCCAATCATAACCACAAGATCGCCCTTTTCATATGTTGCTCCAACTTCTGCGTTAAGGCAATACCAGCGTGAAATAACTGAATTATAGCAAAGATTGGCCCAGACGATTGCCCACGTAAAAGGATTGTATGATCCGAACGGTGTCATTTTCTCGAATAATTCGGTAGGCACCAAGCTTTTGCTTTTATCGATGGCCAACAATCCGCTTTCCTTTAACCACGCCTTTAGTCCTTCGTATTGCCGATTACCAAGAACGCCCATCGAAAAACATTTGACTCCATCATTCATATAATGTTCGAGCCACGCCTGTCGCAATCCGAAGTGCTGGTATGGGTTCATTCCTTTCATATTCATCGAATTCGATCCCCCTGTAATACTCAATGAGCGTGCAATCATACAACTTTTCTCAGAAAACGTTAGGCAGTTTGAACAATGCACACACAGAGATTCGCGTATCAATATTTTCCCATTTTCCTGTATTGTAAACGCACCAGTCGGGCACTGTACCATACATGCTTTGCACCCTTCACAATAAGCTACTTTATAGGCTATGCCCCTCAAATGGCTGATAACGAATCTATCCATCAAAGAGAACGGCATATACGAAACAATGGTGCATTTATCGGATATTTGAATGTTATAAGAGAAATTTATATTCCCGATTTTTTGCACACCAGTAGTTTCATCTTGTTCAACAATGGTGCCCAGTAAAGGAGAAACGTCATTCCACGATTGTGTCATTCCTTCTATTGTGAATGTTATCGTATCATTTTTGATTTGTTCTTTTACACGGTTTCCTCCATTGGGAAGACCACGCCCTCCCATCCGAGCTTTCCATCCGCCGCCCTCAATGTATTTCGTAACCTCGGATTTGACTTTTGTCTTTTTCGCATATTGCTCCACTTTATTCAACAAAGGCCGCATTTCATTTTCGTAATAATGATTAGCGATTCCATCCCACCAATCCGATGACATCGGGCAAACCATGCAACCCACACGAAAGAGACCGAGGCGGTAAGCATTGTTAAAGAGTATGCCTTTATGCAACAAGTGGCAATACACTTCAGCAGTATTCCACTTATGGATAGGGCTTGCATTAATCTGGCTTATGTTTTTTGCTCCGATACTAACCTCACCATACTTGGCCCTACGTGCGCTTTCTTCTGCGCGAACCCCATCAAAAACAACAGCTTTTGCATTATAACTATGAGTCAGTTGCCTCAGCTTAAGTATCGTTGGAACTGATTTATGTACTGCACAGCACCAACGCATCCTTCTCCCCGGCGGTCCAAACTCATCCCAGGTTTCCTCCGGATCCATATGGCACTTTGCTTCTTCAAACCGTAGCTGCGGCCAATGCTGCTTGGCCTTTTCCACGGCTTTCAGCGTATCTGATAGCTCCATGCCCGTATTGCTGAATACGACGTAGAAATCACTAGGAGCAAGTGCTTTTGCCGTCAGATCAAGAAGCACCAGCGAGTCCTTGCCCCCGGAAAACGCACAGACAAACGCAAATCCCTTCTGCCTATATTTTTCATGCTGTTCCTGAATGAAGCTAACCGCTTTCTGTTCCAGGCTCGTCATCAGGGAACGATTCACTTCGTAAAGCCTATCGACATCCACCGGCTGGAGCTTTAGCCGTTCATCTGTCAGGCGTTTGATCGTCGGTTTCGTATAAAAACCGCCACCTTGCGCTTCGGCTACCGGCTTTCCATTCAAAACATACCGACGTACACCTTCTGCCCAGAGCAAGGGCGCGTCCGTATCCTTTGGATAATCCCAATAGGCATCCATACCGAAAAAATCCAGTTCTTCATGGAAGACCGGACGGATTTCCTTCTGTATCTTTGCATCAATCGTCAGCCGATAGATGCCGTATTCCTTCGTCCATTCATATCCATACAAGTCGGTACTGTCTCCCTCTTATCTCACTTTGATGGTTACACGTGATCCGCTGGCATCCCATGCGAACCTTTCATCCTGTTTCAAGGCCTTGGGCATCTTCCAAATCAATTCATTTCCCCGAAGAATGCCCGCGTCCACCAGGTCTTCGCGGAGTTCCTCCGCTTCAAAATTCCGCTGCTCGATGTCGTCATCCATCATCCATGTCACCACGACATCCCCAAAATTTTGTATGGCATTGTCACCTGTCACCAACATGGCATGGAGCGTTTCCACCGACTGGCCGCGCATCGCGGGAATCGTCCTTGCATTGAGTTGCTCGCTATAGCAGCGCAGGACGCTTTGCAGCAGCAGTGGCGTCCACGGTCGCCCTCCCGGCAACGAAGGAAGCTGCATCAGCCATGCATCCGGAAGGTGACGTAAAATGATATGACCGCCGACTTCAGCGAGCAACGTGCCAAGTGCTTTTTTGACCGCATCCATCCAACTCGTATCGACATGCATGCTCTCCGCATCCATCAGGATATCACTCTCATAGTAAAAAAATACCGGTTCGCTGCCGACGCGCATCTGCATCCGCAAGTTGCCCGTTGCGATGCCCATCCGTTCCAGATACTCTGCCAAGGCAGAAAACGAGAACACGCCGCCCTGGTCTTTAGCATATTTCTTGTAAATGTCAAAATTCGAAGTGATGTTGTCCTCCAAACGGGAAATATGCATCTTGCCAGTGAATTTGTAACGCTTGCCATGATAGCCAACCTTCTTAAAAAGGTGTTGGGCCATATCATAGACCATTCGTTCCTCATTCATGCCATTGTCATTGAGGAACATGCTCATCTCTACTTTTGCAAACTCAAACAATTGGGTGGAGGAAACATATCCGTCATTTTTCTGCATCTGCTTTTCCAGGATATCTTCCAATTGAGCCGCGCCTTCGTCCCAACCGATGAAAGCATCTTGGTGGATCAGTTTCCCATTCATGTCGACGATGTGCATTGCCTCTGCAACGAATTGTCTTGTATTCTGCTTCGTCACGCCGAGGTCTTTTTTTAGGCTTTCGTATGACATGCCATCCGTATCTGCATCGAGTATCAGCTGCTCCACGCGCTCCACTTCGGGAGAGACGACCTGCAGCTCAGCAGGAGGTGTCTGTGGGACTTCATCGACCTGCGGCTTAGCAGGAGGTGTCTGTGGGACTTCATCGACCTGCGGCTTGGCGGGATGTGTCTGTGGGACTTCATCGACCTGCGGCTTGGTGGGATGTGTCTGTAGGACTTCATCGACCTGCTCCTGTTCGGCGGCATGATTGGAAGACTCTGCGACTTGTAGCGGTTCCTCCTGATGCGGCTCATATGTCGTTTTTTGCGGCTCTGTTACGCAAATTTCCAAACCATCCTCGTCACACTTGCTGCATATCCATGCCGAATATCGAGCAACTTCCTCTTTCGACAGATTCCCTCGAATATACGCAGAAAAATTTGTGAGTTTTTGGAGCTGATCTTCATCCTTCCTGGGGCGAAGGGGAATGCTCCCATCACGCATTTTCGATCCGGCAAGCAGACGAATCCGAAGAGGGTACCGCCGCAGCATCTCGTCGCAGAAGCTGCGGAATGCGCAGGACGGCGTATCTCCTTTGTATGCGTCCTTCCCCACTTGCAAAACGAACTGCTGGGAATCGTCCGTTTTCGTTGCAGGATACAGAAGGGCCATGACATCTTCCAGCACTTTCTGTCGTTTGCCAATGCTGTACAGTTCGTAGTGGTTCATAAACGGCCACAACTTCAAGTTTTTTAGCTGGTCGAGCGTGCGAATGTCGTTTTTCGCTAACATATTCCTCAAAACAAGAAATTTTTCATCTTTCAAAAGTTCATCGACTTCGTTGAGGCTGCTCTGCTCTGTATGGTGATCCACCTGTTCTTTAGATGCAAGCATGGCTGTTTTCTCGGCAATCGTCATATGATTCATCTTGCACCACTTCTTCTGGAATGTAGTCAACGATATCCGAAATCTGACAATTCAACGTTTGGCAAATCTTATTCAGAACCTTCGTAGAGAAATCTCCGCCTTTCCCCATAGCGGCTATGGCGTTCGTCGAAACATGAGCCTGCTTGTGCAGATCCGTCCGATTCATCTTTTTGTCAATCAGGAGTTTCCACAATTTGTCATAATTCATTGCCATAGAATATTCCCTCTCGAACCGAAAAAAATACTTAATTGAATTATTGTACGTTATCTTGATCAATTTATCAAGATTTTCTTGATAAAAGCAAGAATATTTATGGAATCCCCTTTATCACATCAACTTTGCCGAACCTGCCGTGTTCCAACGAAACGCTACTTGTAAAATTCTAGAAAAAAAGACAAACGGGCAGAAGGAGACAACGTAAGACCATCGCGAGACGGCAAGCGACATTAGTCACTCTGGAATCCCACAGGTTCAACCGTGGGAAGACGCCAATATGTGCTTTCTGTGCCTTCACTCCCCAAAGCGGATGAGTGCCTCCATCCTCCGCATTCAATCACCTGTACTAAAATTGAACTTCGCGAATTGCTCGTCTGACAGGACATCCCGCGCTTCATCAATAGCTTTTTTAGCCAGCATCCTTTCCCATCTCCACGCCAGCCTACATCCCCGTGTCGTAAGCGTCGCCGGCGAAGCTCTCCGTATAGTCCTTGAGGAACGCGGCGAAGAACTCCATATCGCGGTCGGAGATGCCATACCATTCCTGAAGCTGCGACAGGAAACTTTCGCAGTTCTTCTGCAAGCCCGTTGTCTTGCTACCAGCCAGCGCCTGCAGGCCGGTCTGGATGTTTATGTCCATGTGGCTGCCCTCCATTCACTCTCCAGAAAACTGTGATTCGAGAAGCGCAACGCCTTTTGCCGCGGCTCCTGCATCCGTCTTCGCCACTTTGACGAAACGTTTCACGAGCTCCCATTCGCTTCCATAGGCCGTGACCATGTGGAGCGGACGTGTGACGCCATGCGGAACCTTCACTTTCTCCTCGTTCTCCTTGATCGGGGCTTCGAGGAATATGACGGCTGTCTCCGCAGCTTCAGGATGCTTCTTTGCAACCCCGACGAACCGCTTGATGGAATCCCACTCATCAGGCCATGCGCGGAGCATATGGCTTGGGCGGGCCTTGCTTTGAGACGGGTCGATCTTCTTGCGGCCTGCCGAATGGTGCGGGATACGTTCTACGGTTTCCTCGTTCTTCGCATCTTTGATTTCATCGGTCATGGTACATCACTTGCTTTCGTTCAGATATCGAAACGATTCCAACAAAAATTATTCATATCCGATGATGCTGATGAGCGTGATGGCTCCGCCGATGACCTCGAAGCGGAGGTGGACGCCGCCCGACGTCCGGTAGACGAAGTTCGAGGAATGCGTCTTGCTGTTCTCCCAATAGCGCATCGGCTTGCCATACGTCGGCAGGATCTTCGCCTTGATATCGCCGACCTGGATGCCGGATGGCATCTGCAATCCGTTGCGGGCATTCGACGAGAGATCCAGCACATAGCCGTCGTTGATGACGATGGAGAACGAATCCCCGTATTTCACTGTCTTTGACTGACCGCCCACAAGATAGTCCGGCTTGTATTCCGTCTCCGAGGCAGGCTCGCCGTATACCGCATGGAGGTCTTCCTCCGACATGCCGACGTACACGCCGCCGATAGCGACTTCCGAAGGCTCGAGCACATGGTCGTCGTGATAGATGTGGTCGACTTGCTTTGCAAGGCAGACCGACGACAGCACGAACATGAACAGGCAGACCAGACCAACGACTTTCCGCATGACAGCCATCTCCTCCAAACCGCCCAAGACGGGGCGTTTTACATCAGTTGTTGTAGACATCCAGCACGAGTTCCTGCGGATACTTGTCGAACCACATATATTCGGAATCTGTGCCAAAAGCGAATCCGCCACTCTGCCCCGCATAGGGCGTTTTGTTGAAATGATAAACCTGCTGGTAGGATGAGATCGGATGCTCGCAGCTCAGGCCGGAATTGTCGAGCTTCCATGGATACCCGCGCTGCAAGGTGATGCGCACTGCCATGTTGTGGAGAAATTCGATGTTCATCCCGTATTTTCTGTAGACGAAGCACTCACCGCTCCAGTACGGATACGTCTGGTCTGGCGCGCCTAGCTTTTGGACGGTCTTCTTCTTGCTGATGCCGAGGTATATGCCCATCACGGAATCGGAATACATCGGATGCACTGAACGTTGCATCACGACTTTGTCGTCCAAAGCCAAGAACTTGTTCCCCGAGCCTACCGTATTCAATTTGAGAACTCTCTCTCCATCTTGCTCACGAATAACGATATAGCCCTCAGCTATCTTCCCAGCGAAATCGTATCCTCTGACGACAGGACATCCGTTGATGGCCGTCCCCGTTATGGTCAGGACCTTGTTGCCGTCTTCATCGTACCAAGTGCCTGCCTTGCCATCCAAAAACTTCTCCACAAGCGAGGTTGGCATCATTTGGTGCGCGGCAGATACAGTTGGATGCGACAACAATAGCGACACGAACGAAAGAAAACATACAACAATCAAAATGACGTATCTCTTGAACAAATCCACCAAGTTCCTTCCCTGCAATATGCAAAACAGAGCCGATTAGCTATGCTTTCCGACTACCACCCATTTACCGCTACGACGATTGCCTTTACGTATCAACTTTCCCATCTGTTGTAAACTAATCGTGTGACGTGCAATCGTGCTGGAGGCGACATTCAAAGCTCTTGCCAGTTCGATTTGCGATATATCCGGATGATCTTTCAACGTGTCTAATATACGTGCATCCAATGACGTATGATCACTATCACTAACTTTGCGTTTACTGTCATCACTATCATTTTTACGGCTCAATCACAAAACCTGTGGGAACTGAATAGTTCCTCAGCATAATTCATGTTGTCAAAAAAGAAGACTTCCTCTAAGATATGGAAATGCATCTAG
>OMWS01000015.1 GCA_900314825.1 uncultured Veillonellaceae bacterium
GCCTGAGTGACTGTGTACGAATTGGTACGACGTACAGGCCGCTCCCTCCTGACGCTGCGCTTCGCTCCGCGTCTGTCCTCCCTCCAAGGAGGGAGGCTGGAGTTGCGTGAGCCTTTCGCGCTTAACTTAATGACATTGCCCCCAAAGGGGGAGGCGTTGATAGTGAAGTTAATCGAGGATAACGTTGTCAATGAGGCGCGTCTTGCCGATGAAGACGGCAATGGCGAGAAGGCTGGGCTCTGTGATCGTCTTCGTCTCCTGGAGCGCCGGATACGTGTAGATATCCACGTAATCAATCTTCGCGAGCGGCTCTTTCTGGAGTTCTTCCCGCGTGATGCGCTTGAGCGCTTCCGCATCGCGCTCGCCCGCTTCATATGCCGCCTCCGCTGCTTTCAAACTGCGCGACAGTACGACGGCCGCTTGTTTTTCCTCCGCGCTCATGTAGCTGTTGCGCGAGCTCCTTGCGAGGCCGCTTGCCTCGCGGCAGATCGGCACCATGACGACCTCGACCGGCAGGTTCAAGTCTGCGACGAAGCGGCGCACGACGGCGACTTGCTGCGCGTCCTTCTGGCCGAAGAACGCCTGGTCTGCCCGCGTGATGTTCATGAGCTTCGTCACGACCGTCGCGACGCCGCGGAAATGGCCGGGACGGCGCGCGCCGCAGAGCACATCCGTGATGCCGTTCTCGACCGTGATGTACGTGCCGTAGCCCGATGGATACATTTCCTCCGGGCTCGGATGGAACACGGCGTCAACGCCCTCAGCCGCGAGCTTCTCGCAGTCGGCGTCGAATTGGCGCGGATATTTATCATAATCCTCGTTCGGCCCGAACTGCACGGGATTGACGAAGACGGACGCGATGACGACGTCGCAGGCCTTCCTCGCCGCGCGCATCAGCGTCATGTGCCCCTCGTGCAGTGCGCCCATCGTCGGGCAGAGGCCGATCGTCTTGCCCGCGGCCTTTTGTTCTTTTGCGTAGGCGACCGTCTCTGCAACGGTCGTGAAAATCTTCAGCTCACTCATTGAACGTTACCTCTTTTTGTGAAAGTTTTTCATCGCGCCGCGCAAAATAATTTGCGACGAGCGAACCGGAAATGTTGTGCCAGACCGAGAAGATCGCGCCCGGGATCGCGGCGGCCGGATTGAAATACAGCACGGCGAGCGCAGCGGCAAGGCCGGAATTCTGCATGCCGACCTCGATGGACACCGTGCGCGCACGGCGGCTGTCCATACGGCAAATTTTCGCGAGCCCGTAGCCGAGCGCGAGGCCGATGACATTGTGCAGTACGACGATGACCGCCATCATGGGACCGACGGCGAAGAGCTTCGACGCCGAAAGCGCGACGACGCCGCCGACGAGCAGCACGATGCAGACGACGGAGATCACGGGCAGCGCCGGCTCGATGCGCGCGATGCGACGGCCGAGCAGATGATGTGCCGCAAGGCCGAGGAGCACTGGCGCGAGCACCATTTCCGCGATGGAGATCATCATCGCGCCCGCCGACACCTCGATGCGCGCGTCCGCGTAAAAATACGTCAGCGCCGGCGTCACGATCGGCGCGAGGAGCGTCGTCGTCATCGTCATCGACACCGACAGCGCGACATCGCCGCGCGCGAGATACGAGATGACATTCGACGCCGTGCCGCCCGGGCACGTGCCGACGAGGATCACGCCGATCGCGAGCTCCGGCGGCAGGCCGAACGCCTGCACGAGGCCAAATGCGACGAGCGGCATGATGAGGAACTGCGCGGCGACACCAATCGCCACATAGCGCGGCTGCCGCAGCACGGCGCGGAAATCATCGACGGAGAGCGTCATGCCCATGCCGAACATCACGATGCCGAGCATCCAACTCACATACCCGCCGACCCACGCCAAGAGCTCCGGATGCCACGCGCCGACGATACCGGCGAGCACGACGAAGACTGCCATATCATCGACGAGAAATTTTGCCATTCGCTTCAAAATAAAAAACCTCCTTCACTGAAGCAACTCCAACGGCTTGCAGCAAAAGAGGCCAACCAAAAACGCGCACGGCAAAAGCCATGCGCGTAACCATTCGCAAAATCGCACCAAAAGCGCCCCTGCCATACAAGGACGTAGAACGCCGACGGTTTTCGCAGCTGTCCTGTTTCCACTTCGAAATACAAGCAGCTTCTTCGCGCCCGCGCGGTTTGACTCGTGAAAAGTACGACCCGCAACGCGGTGTCATCTTTTGCCACGCGGACATTGTAGCACGCTGGGACGGAAAAGGCAACGCCTCTCCATGCTTCTCGCCCGCGAAAAAAGAAACATCTTTCACATCTTTCCTTTCCCGCCGAACTATGGTATAATGCTTTCACAGAAAAGGAAAGATACCCCTTGGGGGTTTCTGAACTACCAAAATTTTCAGGAGGTTTTTTCATCATGGCTATCACGAAAGATATGAGCATCCTCGAAGTCGTCCAGAAATATCCGGACACGGCGGAAGTCTTCATGAACGCCGGCATGGGCTGCCTCGGCTGCGCCGCCGCGCATTTCGAGAACATCGAGCAGGGCGCGCTCGCGCACGGCATCGATGTCGACGCCCTCATGCAGGGCCTCAATGACTGCGTCGGCGCTACGGCAAACGCATAAGTTTTTCCACGCGAAAAGCGGGTCTCCAGTACGGAGGCCCGCTTTTTTTGCGTGCAATTTTATCGCAGTTCCTCAACCGTTTCCATGTGGATCTGTTGCTGAATGTAACGAATGCAGTAGCCTTTCCCTTAGGGAAAGGGGGACCGCGTAGCGGTGGAAAGGGTACAAGGGTGCGATAGCCAAACAAAAACAAGGAATCTTCATAGCATCGAGTCGTTTGCGTTAAAACGTACTGCTTTGAAAACTGCTTTGTATTTGGAACAAATCGCACCCTTGTACCCGCTCCGCCTCGCTGACGCTCGGCACCTCTCCCAGAGGGAGAGGCTGCTGGACTCGTAACGCTCGGCAACAGAACAAACAATCGAGGAACTGCAACAGCCACTTTTATGCTCTCAAACGCTTATTCCCTTCGCGAGCTCGTCGCAGGCGAACTGGTAGATGCGCGTGCCGCTCAGTGCCTCGGTCGTTGGGCGCGGTGGTTCGTTTGCTTGCTGGAGCTGCTCGCAGAACGATGGCAACTCGCCTACCGTCTGCTCCGAACAGATCGCGTGCGCGCCGGGATCGCCGGCGCGCTCCAAAGGGCCTTGCGGCGTGGTCGTCGAGCCCTCGTAGACGGCGTAATCCTGCGCGAGGATCGGTTTCCCCGTCGCCTCCATGAGCCAGATGACGGAGCCGTAGTCGCCATAGTAGCCGTCCGCCCAAGCAATGGCGCGGTGGAGGTCGGGCGTATCGTCGAAGATGCCCCGGCCTGCCGCACGGTACTCGGCCACAAGCGCGTCATACGCCTCGGCAAACGCCGGCCGCATGCTCTGGAGCGTCGGCGCGAGCAGCGGATGCGGCCGCCACCAGAGCACGACATCGTCCCGCTCGGCGAACGCCCCGAGCACCCAGCGGATTTTCGGCAAGCATTCCTCCGTGTGGCGCAGCGCGTCGATGAGCGTCACATTGTACAGCACGACGCGCCGTCCCGCTACGCGCTCCGCCCAGTCTGGCGGCAGCGGATGATCCTCGCGGCGATCCATGCGCACCTTGTCGTACTTCGGCGAGCCGAGCACCTGGAACTTCCCGGGCGCGATCGTCCCGTCTGGATACGCCGCCACATATTTTTGCCGGTCCGCCTCGCTCTCGAGGACGACGTGATCGGCGACCGCGTAACCAGGGGCGCCCGAGATCATGTCGGGATAGATGCATCCGCCCGTGACATAGTACGGCACGAGGACGAGCTCGCGCGTCAAAGATTTCAGCCGCGGCGAAAAGAAGCGTGCATCGACCTGCGTGACCTTGTTGGCCCCGTCGAACGGATTGTGGATGAAGATGGCATCCGGCCGCAAGCGCGCAAGCTCGCATTCGCGCCAATCGATGGCCGGTACATCTGACGGAAGATCGCGGCCTTCCCATTTCCACGTGCGCGGCCGCCCGTCCGCGCCGAGCTCGGCGAACGGGATCGGCACGATGTACGCCCGCGTCGCAGGATCGGCCGCCGCCGCGCGCCAGATGCTTTCGAGGCTGTCCCACATCGATGCCTTGTACGGCAAAAACGCCATCACGCGCTTGGGGAGCGGCGGCAGCGGCGCAAATATCGGGCGTGGCTGCTTTGCCGCTCCATGCGTTCTGCGCTTTCCATGTTTTCCGTGTGTCCCGTACAATTCCAGATGCTTCGCCGTCCGTCCTGCCCAGCAGACGATGTGATCCGTGATCGGATACAGCACGCCCTTCGTCGCCGCCTGCGCCGCCGCAAGCATCGACTGGCGTGCCGTCACACAGAGCACCTGCCCGCCCGGCCGCACGGCCGCCAGTGCATGCGCGTAGCCCGCCGCATCAAGCATGCCGTCATCGAACAGCACACAGAGATCATAGCCCTCCGCAGGCGCGGCAAATGTCTCTGGTGTCAAGCAGAGCACCTCCGGCACACGGGCGAGCGCCGGCGCTGGCTCCTTTTGGACGGTCACGACGCGGAAGCGCCGCAAAGCCGCCATGGCCGCCTGCTCGTCCGCCGTCGCCGCCCGCGGCGCCGTATCGTCATCCATGCGCGGCGCGAGGATTGCAGCACGCAGCAGGCCTGTCAATCTCAGCGGGACATCAGTCCCCCCCCCGAGAACAAACATCTGTCCGCCTTGTGTGCACTTCTTCTGTGCCAACGCCAAGAGCAGCACCAGCGCTTCTGCCATCGTTGCAGGCGATTGGCCGATGGATGAAAGCCGCCGGTCGAGCGCCGCACGGACGAGCGGCGGCATGGCGGACACGTCGAGCAACACGCTCCGCGTATGACCAGCCGCGTAGAAATACGTCTGCCCGTCAAACCTGAGGGAACAAGAAATTGTTGATGAAGGCATAGACCTTCCTCCATTCCGCACAATGTCATTCATAAGAGAACTGGTGGTGCGCACCGTCTTACGCTGCTCCGAACTTCAGAACTGTACCCTTTCGATGACCATTCATCGAAGCATCCGCTCCGCCGCCGCCGCGATGGTTTCCGGCTGAATGCCTGCGATGCAGTGCGCTTCGTCCAGAGATCGGCAGCCGGCGATCTCGTGGAAGCCGGGCTCGAGATGTTCGCAGCCGGGCGCGGCGTGTGCCGGACGGATCTGGAGGGCGCGCGCCTGCCACGGGGCGAAGCGCGCCACGAAGCTCAGCGTGGAAGTTGGCACATCCATCGGGTGGCACCACCACTCGACGATCGGCCGCCGCGTCGCCGCTGCGATATGCGTGAGCCCCGTGTCGCCGCCCATGTAGAGACGCGCCATCGCGACGAGTGCCGCCGACTGGCGGAGCGGCGTCTGCCCGACGAGGTCGAGCACGGGACGAGATGCTTTTTTCAACGCTTTTGCAACCTGTGCGCCAGCCGCCTCCTCGCCCGGCCCGCCAAGCAAGACAAACGGGAGGTTCGACCGGATGCCCATGAGCGCCTTTGCAAGCAGCTCCGGCGGGTACGTTTTTCGCCCTTCGCGCGTGCCGACGGCCACGGCGATGTATGGCCCCGTGACGCCACCCTCCATGAGCCTCGCTTTCGCCGTGTCCGTTTCGCTTCTGCGATACCAGAGCTCCAACTTGTCACTTGCCGGTTGGATGCCGAGCCCCGCCCGCAGCAAGAACAACCCTTTTTCCACCTCATGCACGACGTGCAGCGGCGTCAGGATTGGGCGCGTCAAGAACGCCGCGAGGCCCTTGTCCATTGCGGCCTTCACGGGCGAGCAATGCTCTCCAAAGCCGATGCGCTGCCGCGCTCCGCAGAAATACGCGAGTGGGAGGGAATACGTCTCGTCGACATCCCAACGCGGCACGAGGCAGAGGTCGTAATGCTGTTCCCAGAGATGCGCCGCGCAAAATGCGTGGTCCCACTCGAAGAACTCGCGCATCGGGCTTCCGACCTTTGGCAGATGCTCCGCGAGAATCACGTGATTCACGTACGGGCAAGGCTCCATGAGAGGATACGGCCCCGGCTTCACGGCGAGGTCGATTTGCGCGTCAGGATACGCCCGCCGCAGTTCGCGCAAAAACGGAATCGTCAGCACGCAATCCCCGATCTCGTCGAGACGCAAGACGAGAATGCGCTGCGGCGGATCCGCCGCCTCGGTGCGGTATCCCTCGGCGGCAAATGCCGGCTCCATGTGCTGGAAGATCGTCTTCACGGAAAGGCGTTCCGCCTTCCGGTAGATATCCGCAATCGTGTCAAATGCCTGTGCGACCAAGGGCATCGTTCTCTCCTCGCTTTCTCATTTCTTGACGTCTGCGATGCGCGCCATGAGCTCGCGGTCGAGCGCGTCTTTTTGGGCGAGCAGCTCTTTGTAGATCTTTGCGCGCTCCAGATAGTGCTGGCTCATGAGGCGGTGCTCCTTCACGTATTGGTACGCCGCTGCCGCGATGGCGCGGCGGTACGCATCATCCTCGATAAGGTGCGTGAGCTTCGCCTCGAATTCTTTCGGATTCCGATAAATGCAACCCGTGCAGCCGTCGACGACCGTGCGCTCGTACACCGTCGGCGACGCGAGCACGACGGCGCCGTGCCCGGCGCTCTCGATGAACTTCAGATCGCTCTTCGTGCGATTGAACGCCGAATCGTGGAGCGGCAAGAGCGCAATGTCCGCCGTATGCAGCACCTTCTGGTACACCGGATACGGCACGAAGCGGCCTTCCCACTGCTTCGGATCGGCGACGAACTCCTTGTCCTGCGTCTCAAGCGCCTGATAAAACAGCGGGTCCGCGAGCACGCGGAAAAACACCTTGCCCGCATGCGTTTTCGCTACGCGATTCAAAGCCGGCAGGATGTCCTGCCAGTCCTTTTCGCGATTCAAAGCGCCAAAGAAGATTGTCACGCGCCCGTCGCGTTTCTGCGCCTCTGCCACATAGTCACGCGGTGCGGGCAGCTCCATCAGCTGGTTCTCCAGCACGAAGACGTGCGGATTGTATGGCCGCACGACCTCGGCAAGCGCCGGTGTCGAGACCTGCACGGCATGCACGGCGCGGTAGTCCAGATACGCCGACGCCACGTTCTTCTCATGCCAGAGGATCGGATTGTCATCGATCTCGTAGAAGATGAGGTCAAAGTGCTCGCGCAGCGTCTTCGTCGTCTGCAGCGCTTCCTCCACGCTCGTGAAGCCGTGCCGCTGCCGGATGGCGATGCTGCCCGCCACCTTTTTCGGCGCGAAGCGCATCTGCGTCGCGCTCGACTGCAAGATCCATCCAAGCTCCGCCCGCAGGAAGCTGTCCGGTTCCTCGACGCGCACGCGCGCCGTCACCGTCGCCTCGCCGATGATGGACTGGACGTAGATTGGCGCTGTCTTCTGGCGCGCCGCGCGCACGACGAAGCTCCGTGTCCAAAGGTCTCTGCCGTTTTCCGGGGCTGGACAGCCATGCGCCGCGCCCCAAGTGGTGAGCTGTTGGAAAAGCACAACGGTCGCTTCATCTTTGGCCAGTGCCTGCTCCTGCGCGTCCTTTTGCGGCACGACGTAGACGGACGCCATACCTGCCGCACGCAAAAGCTTCACAAGCTCCTCTAGCGTGCGCCGTCCGGCCGCAGGCTCTGGATGACCGGCAAGTGCCGCGAGCGCGTCACGGAAATACGCGGGATTGCGCAGCATGAAGACCATCTGTCCGCGCTCCGAGAGGTGCGCCGCGTGCGCACGTAGCGTCTCCGCTGTGATCGCCACTGAATCCTCTGGGCCGTAGGCGATGCAGTCAAGATCGGATAATCCCGTCTGCGTGAAATCGTACGCCTCCGCCGTCCCGACGCACGCGCCCGTGAGCACACGCGCCGCCGCCGCCACGTCCGCCGCACGGCGCGTCACGCCATAGTAGCGGCACGCCGGCTGGCGGCGCAAGAATGCCACGCCGTCCGCGCCCGTACCGCAGCCGAATTCCAGCACCGTCCGCGCTGCCGCCGGCAGCTGGCCTGCGAACCACGTGGCCGCCTGTTCCTCGGCCGATGGCACTGCCACCTTCGGCATCGTCGTCCGGATGACCTGTGGCGCTGATTTTTTCGGCTCCGCCTGTTTCTTTGCCATACGTTTCTCCTGTTCTTCCGATCGAGAATCTCGTAACTGCGTGACCCTCTCCGCCTCGCATTCGCTCGGCACCTCCCCCAAGGGGGGAGGCTTCGGGCGTGTACGCTTTTCCATCGTTTTTGTCTCTTTGAGATTCTTCCTGCACTCCGCAAGCAGCTCCTCCACCTGCGGCAGCGCCGTGCGGAACGTGTCGTAGTCCTTCGGGCAAGCGGCCGGAAACGCCGCTTCGCGTTGTTGCGCGTCCATGAACAGTTGCTCCGCTTGCGCATAGTCCCCCGCGTTCATCGCGAGCACGGCGAGCCGCGCATACGAATCCGGCAGCTCCGGTGCCTCGCGCCGCGTGCGCTCGCAGACGGCGCGCAACCGCGCCGTGTCGCCGAGCTTTTCCGCTGCCGATTGATAGTTCCGCCAAATTTCGAGCTCCCCCGTCACCGGGTGCTCGCCCGCCGCCAGCGAGAGCTCGACTTCGCGACAGACGTCCTCCCAGCGCCCAAGGTTCAGATACGCGCCTGAGAGGTAGTAGTGGAGGAACAGCTTCTCCGTCCCTTCGCGCTCCAGCTTTTCCAAGAGCGCGAGATTCCGCGCCGTCTTCGCCGCCTGCCGCTCCGGCGCATAGCCGCGGTGCAGCAGCAAGATATCCTCGGCGCGGATGTTCGCGATGGCCACATGATGGCCATCCGCATACGCAAGGTATTCATGGATCGGATCGCGGTAACAGAGGTCTGGTACGAGCTTGATCATGCGCACCGCCGGATTATCCGGCAGGCCGACCGGCTGCCCCGCCATGTCAATTTCATGGCGCACGAGCTGAAGCGCATCCGCGCCCTGGGCATCCGCGAGCGTCGCCGCCTCGCGCAATCTGCCGCCGCGCGACGCATCGGACAGCCGCTCGTCCGAGTCTGGAAAAAAGGCCCACGTACCGTGGGCCTTCGAAAGGGCGAAATTCTTCGCAGCCGCGAAATCATCCCGCCAAGCAAATGGATAAACCTGCGGCGTAAAACGCCGCGCGATCTCGACCGTCGCATCCTGCGATCCCGTATCGACGACAATGAGCTCATCGACCTCGCCTACGAAACTCTCAAGACACCAAGCGATGTCCTCTGCGCCATCGCGCACGATGACGCACGCCGAGAGCACGAACGGTTTCGCGTCCGCTGCCTCTGGTGTGACAGCTGCAACAGATGGGAGAAACGGCCCCGCCACTGGTGCTTTCGCCGCCCGCCGCCGTTTCCGTGCGAAGCGGCTCATGGCAACGCCTCGAAGACCATATCAACCTGTTTCTGCACGCAGTCGCGCAGGTTGTAGCGCGTGAGGATCGTCTCGCGCGCCGCCTTGCCGAGGCGCTTGCGGAGTCCCGGATTGTTCAGGAGTTCCTCGATGCGCAGCGCGAGATGCTGCGGCGAGCGGAAGTTCGCGAGGAGGCCGTTCTTGCCGTCCTCCATGACCTCCTCGACCGGCGGCGTCTTCGAGCCGACCATCGCGCAGCCGAAGCTCATCGCCTCGAGGCACGACCACGAGAGGATGAACGGACGCGTGAAGTACACGTGCACCGTCGACGCCTGCAGCACCATCTGGTACTCCGGACGATTCAGATGCCCGACGAAATGGACGCGCTTCTTGTCATACTGCACGCGCTTGTCCATGTATTCTTTCCACGACTTCGCGTCTTTCGGCTTCGCGCCGTAGCACGTCGTGTCCGTACCGACAATGACGACGTGGAGCTTCGGACGGCGCTTGAGGAGCAGCGACACGGCCGAGATGAACTGCGGATAGCCGCGGTACGGCTCGAGGCCGCGCGACACGTACGTCAGGATCTCCGGGCACTTCGAGAGGTCGAGCGCCTCGCGGCCCGGTTTTCCGTCTTTTCCTTCGATGGCCGGCAAGATGAGCTTGCGTCCGGCCTGCGGATGGCAGAAGTCCGTGTCGATGCCCTCGTGGATGACGCGCATTCCCTTCTGATACATCTTCGGGAACTGGCTCCTCTGCCACTCCGTCGGCGTGAAGCGCACGTCGCACGAATCGAGATTCATGAGGTGGAAGCTGTCACGCGTGCGGATGCGCATCGCCTCCGAGGGCGCCATCGACTCGTTCGGGAAGAACGCCGCATCGCCGCCATACGCCTTGTAGTACCATTCGAAATAGCCGAGCACCGGCACATCGGGGAAAATATCCTTCGTGAAGAGCGTCGAGCCCCAGCCCGTGTGCGCGATGATGGCGTCCGGCTTGAAATGATGCTTGTCCCGGAGCTCCTCGAGCGCTTTCGCGACCGACTGTCCTTCGATGATGGCTTCCTCGACAGGCTTGAGGTACGGATGCGTGTCCTCTTTCGGCTTCGAGATCGGCTTGTAGAGCGCGATCTGCACGCCCTGCAGCTTGTTGCCATTCGTGCGCTGCGTCAGATACAGTACGCGGTTGCCGCCCATCGTCGCGAGCGCTTTCGAGAGATGCCAGAACTGCGCAGGGAAGTTCGGATGGATGAAAAGGAAATTCATGGAAAATTACTCCTGTGCCATATACAGATGATAATAATATCCCTTGCGGGCCATGAGCTCGGCGTGCGAGCCCGCCTCGACGATGCGGCCGTGATCCATCGCGAGGATCGCGTTGCAGTCGCGCACGGTCGAGAGACGGTGCGCGATCGTGATCGTCGTGCGGCCTTTCGCGATGTCCGCCATATTCTGGAGGATCTTCTGCTCGCTCTCCGTATCGAGCGCGCTCGTCGCCTCGTCGAAAATGAGAATTTTCGGGTCGAGCAAAAGCGCGCGCGCGATCGCCACGCGCTGCCGCTGGCCGCCCGAAAGCAGCGAGCCGCGCTCGCCGACGAACGTGTCATAGCCTTGCGGCATATCCTTGACGAAATCATCGACGCCCGCGAGCTTCGCGGCCTTCTCGATGGCCTCGTCGCCGATGTTCGGCATGGCGATGGCGATGTTTTCTTTAATAGTTCCAGCGAACAGGAAATTTTCCTGCAGCACGATGCCGATCTGGCGGCGCAGCCACGCCGTCTCGACCTGCGCGATGTCGACGCCGTCGACGAGCACGCGGCCGCTCTCCGGCACGTACAGGCGCTGCACGAGCTTCGTCAGCGTCGACTTGCCGGAGCCCGAGCGGCCGACGATGCCGACGTGCGCGCCCGGCGCGATCTTGACGGAGATATCCGTCAGCACGTTTTTGCCGTCGGCCTTGTAGCGGAAATTCACCTTGTCAAAAATCACTTCGCCGCGGAGCGCCGGCAGCGTCGTGCGGTTCGGGTTGAACGCCGGCTCGCTCTTCTCGTCCATGATGTCGCCGAGGCGCGCCATGGAGACGCGGATCTGCTGGAAATACTGCCACATATTGACGAGGCGCAGCACCGGCGCGATGACCTGTCCGGCGAGCATCTGGAATGCGATGAGCTCGCCGACCGTGATCTTCCCTTCCATGACCTGGTACGCGCCGATCCAGAGGATCGCGAGGTTGAACGACATATTGAGGAACATGCCGATGCAGCCCGCCGCATTCGCGAGGTTCAGCACGGAGAGCGCGCTCTTCAGATAGCGCGACAGCACTTCCTCATAGCGGTCGACGAACGTCTGCTCGACGCCCATCGTCTTCACCGTGCGCACGCCCGTCACGGCCTCGATCGTGAACGACTGCTGCTCGGACGCGAGCAGGAACCGCTCGTTGATGCGTTTTTTATAGACCGGTGCGATGACGGCATTCAAAAGGATGTACAAGGGGATCGTCGCCCAAACGATGTACGACAGCGTCGAGCTGTAGATGAACATGACCGTCAGGTACACGACGGCGAACACGACATCGAGGACGACCGTCAGCGACGAGCCCGTGAGGAACGTGCGGATCGTCTCGAGCTCGCCCATACGCGACACGACGTCGCCGACCTGCCACTTGTCAAAATACTTGACGGGGAGCTCCGTGACCTTGCGGAAGAGATGCGACGAGAGCGTCACGTCGATCTTGTTCGTCGTGTGGACGAAGAGATAGGCGCGGAGAGCTGACATCCACTGCGAGAACAGCGCGACGAGGATCATGCCTCCGAGCATGACGTCCATCGTCGAGATGCTGCGGTGCGTCAGCACGCGGTCGATGATCGTCTGCGTGAAGAGCGGTGTCAACAGGCCGAAGCCTTGGAGGATCAAAGAGATGAAGAGCACCTGGATGAGGAAGCTCTTGTACTTCGCAACGACGGGGATGAACCAGCGGAAGCCGAACTTCTCCACCTTGTCCGTCAATTTCTCGATGCGGAAACGCTTCGCGAAGAGGATGACTTCGCCCGTGAACGCGGAGGCGAACGCTTTCGGATCGGCAAAGCCCTGCTTGCCGGCCGCCGGGTCGAAAATGAGCGGCTGCCCCTTGTCATTGAAGCCGCGGCAGAGTACATAATTGCCGTTTTTCATGCGGCAGACGGACGGGCGCGGCATCTTGGACAGATGCGCGGGTGCGACGCCTTCGAATTTGCGTGCGCGCAGGCCGATGTCGCCGGCCGCGCGCAGCAGGCCGACGGTGTCGACGCCGTCCTTGTCCACGATGTAGGCGCGCGCGAGCTGGCTGTAGTCCGCCGGGATCTTGAAGTGCGCCGCGACGTTGACGAGGCACGCAAGAGCGGTATCGATTGTTGCCATATTACCGCTCCCTCAGTGCTTCGTCTTTGTATTTGCGGAACGGATCGAGGAAGAAGTCGATGATCTTCTTCTTCTTGATCTTGATTTCCGCCGTGACATTCATGCCCGGCGTGAGGTCGATGCCGCTGTCATCATTTTCGAGGCCGAGCGTCAAGCGGTATTTCTGGAACGTCTGCTTGTCCTGCACGTCCGAGCCCGCGTCCGGCGAAATCTCGTCGACGGTCGCATTCACCATGCCGAATTTCTGGAAGTTGAATGTCTCGACCTTCACCTCGGCCGTCTGGCCCTGCTGGATGAAGCCGATATCCTTGTTGTCCGCGTACGCTTCGATCTCCATCGTTGCGTCGTCCGGCACGATCATCATAAGGCCCTGGCCTTCCGAGACGACGCCGCCCAAAGTATGCACGGCGAGCTGGTTCACGCGGCCCGAGATCGGCGCTATGATGACGGACTGCTGGTTCGTCTCATTTGCTTTCTTGAGCTCTTCCTCGATGGCATTGTACTGGCGCTTCGCCTCGACGAGCTGCGACATCGTGTCCTGGCGGTACGCGCTGTCCGTTGTCGCGAGATTGTCCTGCGCCTCGGCGAGCTTTCCCTGCTGCTCGAGGATGGATTTTTCCGTCGCGTCGGCATTGCGCTGGTACTCGACGCGCGTCGCGCGCGCTTCGAGCAGCTGGAAGTAGCTGATCGCGTCCTCCTCCATGAGCTGCGTCAGGCGGTCTTCCTTCTCCTGCGCGACCTGCTGCAGCGCACGGTACTTCTTCAGCTGCGCATCGGAGCCCTCGACGGCGGCCGCGGCCTGCTGCACAGCCGCGAGGTTCTTCTCCTGGTCAGCGGCGAGCTTCGCGCGGCGGCTCTCATAGAGCGTGACCTGCGCTGCGATGTCCTTCTGCTCGAGCAGCCCCTCGGGGTCCGAGGGCGGCGTGAAAGGCGCGTCCTGCATCTCGGCATTCAGGCGGTCGACTGTCATGGCGTAGTAGGCGGCCTGCTTCTTCAGCTGATCGACGTCGGCCTGCGTCTTCGTCGTATCAAGCACGACGAGCGTCTGGCCCGCCTCGACGTAGTCGCCTTCCTTGACGCCGAGTTCCTTGATCGCGCCCTTGTTCTGCGACTGCACGATCTTGACGTTGCCGACCGGGATGACTTTGCCATTCGCGACGGCGACTTCGTCGACCTCGCCGACGCAGATCCAGATCGCGCCGACGACCAAGAGCGCGACGAGCGTCCAGAGCACCGCACGGCCGACGGGCGACGGCGGAGTCTCCGTGACTTCGAGGATCGACGGCAAAAATTCCGTCTCGCGGGCATCCTGCTCGCCCTCCCCGATGAACTTGTTCCAGAGTTCTTTTAGTTTCATAAAGATTACCTTTCTATCCTAATACCATCTGACCCTCTCCGCCTCGCATTCGCTCGGCACCTCCCCCAAAGGGGGAGGCTTTGCAACCTTTGCCTCCCCCCTTTGGGGGAGGTGGCTTGCGAAGCAGTGGCTTCCAACAGCAGCCTTCCCCTCAGGGGAAGGGGGACCGCGAAGCGGTGGAAAGGGTACTTGGGTGCGATTTGTAACAGTTTTGATGTTTGTAACATAGCAGTACGATTTCAGAGGACGTTATGCTATGAGGATCCGATATCTTTGCCTGGCTATCGCACCCTTGTACCCGCTCCACCGCTGACGCGGTCCCCCTCTCCCAGAGGGAGAGGCTGCTGTTCTCGTGACGTCCCGTTTCTTATCTCCTGAATGTGCGTCTTCGAAATTTCGTATAATTTCATGCCCCCGGATTCTGCTGTTTCCAGAGATTCGCGTAGATGCCGCCCTGCTTCAAGAGCTCTTGCGGCGTGCCCTGCTCGACGAGCTTGCCGTGGTCGATGACGAGGATCTTGTCGCAGTGGGCGACGGTGGAGAGGCGGTGAGCGATGAGGAGCATGGTGCGGTCGCCGCCGATGGCTTCGATGTTGTGCATGACCTGCTTCTCGGACTCGTAGTCGAGCGCGCTCGTCGCTTCGTCGAAGATGAGGATTCTAGGATTGGTCAGCAAGGCGCGGGCGATGGCGATGCGCTGGCGCTGGCCGCCACTGAGGCCGGCGCCGCGCTCGCCGACACGGGTATCGTAGCCTTCGTCGAGCTCGAGGATGAATTCGTGCGCGCCTGCGAGCTCGGCCGCGCGCATGACCTCGGCCATGGAGGCCGCGGGCCGGCCGGCCGCGATGTTGTCGCGGATGCTGCCGTCGAAGAGGTAATTGTCCTGCATGACGACGCCCATCTGCTTGCGGATCCACGGGTACTCGACCTCGCGCAGGTCGCGGCCGTCGATCTTGATGCTGCCGCCGTCTTGGAGATAAATCTTCTCGATGAGCGCGGCGAGCGTCGACTTGCCGGAGCCCGAGCGGCCGACGATGCCGACTTTTTCGCCCGCCTGGATCGTGAACGAGACATGCTCGAGTGCGAGCGGCAAGTCGAGGCGGTAGCGGAACGAGAGGTCCTGGACCTCGATCGCGCCCTTCATGGCCGCCTGCGGGTGCGCCGGCACGAGCACGGGCTCCATGCTGGCATGGAGGATGTCGCCGACGGCATTCAGCGAGAACGCCGTGCCCTGGATCTGCGGCCAGAGCGTGAAGATGCGGACGAGCGGCCCCACGGCCTGCGCCGCGAGCATCTGGAATGCGATGAGCTGGCCGAGCGTGAAGCGGTTCTCCATGACCATATAGCCGCCGAACCAGAGGACGCCGAGCGTCGAAAGCGTCTGGATCGCACCGTTGCCCATGTTGATGCCAAGCGTCAGACTCTGCATGTGGAAGTTCTTGCCGACGTAGCGCGCGAGGAACGTCTCCCAGCGGCGCAAAAACTGCGGCTCGATGGCGAGCGCCTTGATCGTCGCCATGCCCGTGACGGCCTCGACGAGGAACGAGCGCTGCGCCGAGAGCGCGGCGAAGACTTCCTGCATCTTTTTCTGGTAGACAGGCATGAAGAAGATGGCCTGCACGGCGAAGAGCGGCACGATGATGAGCGCGATGACCGTGAGCTTCACGCTGTAGTAGAGCATGACGACGATGAAGACGATGGAAAACAGCGCGTCGAGGATCGTCGTCAGCGTCGTGCCCGTGAGGAACTGGCGGATCTGCGACATCATATTGACGCGCAGCATGGTGTCGCCGACGCGTCGGTGCTCGTAGTACGGCACGGGCAAGCTGATGAGATGACGGAAGAGCCGCGTGCCGAGGATGGCGTCGAGCTTCGTCGTCGTGAAATTCAAGAGATACGTGCGGACGAACATCAGCACGGACTGCACGAGGATGAGCGCCACCATGGCGATGCCGAGTACGGTCAGCGTCGAGAGGCCGCTGTTGCCGATGACCTTGTCGATGATGACCTGGGTGAAGAGCGGCATCATGATGCCCATGGCCTGCAGGAAGAACGACGCGGCGAGCACTTCGCCGAACGAACGCTTGTAGTGCAGGATGACATCATAAAACCAATCGAGGCTGTACTGCCGCCGGATAGCCGCCCACGTGAGTTTCGGCGTGAGCCGATAGACGCGCCCCGTCCAGACCTCGCGGAACTTCGCAGCCGGCAGCGCAACGGGGCGGTCGCGCTCCGTATCGAGGAAGAAGACGATCTCGTCCGTATGGACGCCGAGCGCAGCGTACTGGCCATTCTTCAGCTGGATGACGGCCGGCTCCGTAATCCCGCGCAATTCGTCAAACGTCAGCTCCGAGCCATCGATGCGGAACTTGTACGCGCGCGCGACGCGCCGCAGCATCTTCTCCGTCAACCCGGCATCGCGCGCCTCGGGAAAGCGCCGCACGATGGCGTCGCCGTCGACCTGCGTGCCGCTGCGCTGGTGCATCGTGACCGCGAGCGAGCGGAGCGCGCTATAGCCCGGCGCCTTTTCTTTATCAGGCATAGAAAAACTCCTTTATTTCACTCAGCCTCCCCCCTTGGGGGAGGTGGCCCCGTAGGGGTCGGAGAGGGTTACTACGTAGTAACTACATTAGTACATTATCGCAAAAAGAAAGGAAAAAGACAAGCAGAAAAGAAAAAAAGCACGGCCTCCCGCGTCCGGGAGGCCGTGCCTGATGCCTAGATGAATCTAAGCGGGAATGCTACATGGTTGTCGGATTACTCATCCGTCTTCTGGCTGAACGTTGCCGTCTTCGTGTCATACGTCCACGACGTGCCGTCGGAGAGCGTGAAGGTCTTGACACCGCTCGAGAGGTTCTGGATCGTCAGCGTGGAGCCGTCCGTGAGAGCGAACGTCATCTTGCGCTTATCCGTGCCAGCGACCAACTTCTCATAGTCGATGTCAGCGCCGGAGACGTTCCAGAGATAGATGCTGTCCGTATCCTTGGAAGCCGTGATCGTGTCGTTGCCGTCGCCAAGGCCGAAGAAGAACGTCGTCGCGCTGCCGTCCGTGTTGCCTTTGAGCACATCGTTGCCCGAGGCGCCAAAGCCGCCGTACAGCGTGCTCTCGCCCTTGCCGCCGATGATCGTGTCATTCGAATCCGTCGCGCCGAAGAGGATGTTCTCGCCCGTGGCATCCGATGCATCGAGGACTTCGACGTTCGCGATGGACGTGCCATTCCACGTGTTGCCGAGCCAGAGCTCATTGTGCTCGCTGCCCGTGACCTTGACCGTATCGGCCTTGTCACCGCCGAAGTACACACCGACTTCTTCATCATACGTCAACGTGTTCTTCGTGTCCGTCTTACCGAACTTCGCCTTGAAGGAATCCTGGCCATAGACCGAAAGCGTGTATGCTTTGTCGACATCCGTACCCTCGACCAGCATCGAATCGGAACCAATCGCCAGCGTGAGGCCGTTGTTGTCACGCGAGAAGCCCGTCGTCGCCTGGAAGAAGACGATCTGGTCATCATCGCTGTCATAGGCCGCGACCGTGTCGTTGCCGAAGCCGGTGCCGAAGTAGAACGTATCATCGCCGTCGCCGCCGACGAGGCTGTCGCCCTTCGTGCCGAGGCCGACAAGCGACGTCGTGCCCTTGCCGGCCTTGATCGTCGTAGCGTCTTTGCCGGTGATGAGGATGTCGTTGCCATCGTCCGCCGACATATCGAGGTACTGGATGTTCTCGTACGTGCGTGCATCGTCGTAGTAGTGCGTATTCGAAAGGTCGATGACGCGATCTGCGACGCCTGCAGCGCCCGTGATGCTCGCGCCCGCGCCCTTGACGCCGTAGATGATGGAAGCGCCATCATCGATGGTAGCGCCCTTGGCGATAATCTCGTAGTTCGTCGTCGTGCCGGCCACATTGACCTTCAGGTCGACGCTGCCGCTCTCTACGCTCGTTGCCCCCGTGAACGTCGCGGAAGCACCCTTGATGGAAGCTTTGAGCGCACTGTCGTCGCCATTGAATGCGAAGCCAAGATCCGACGCGTCATCGACATAGAGCGTGAGCGCGTCATCGTCGAAGCTGATCAGCTTGCTTGCGCCCGTGACCACATCATCGCCGCCCTTTGCCGTGAGGCCGACCACGACGTTCGAAGCGCCTTCCGCGAGGCTGATGGAGTCATTGCCACGACCGCCGTTGACCGTGTCGTTCGCGCCGACGATGATAGAGTCTGCACCACGACCGCCCGTGATGACATCGCCCTGCGTATCGTTCAGATCTGCCTGGACGTAGAAGTTGTCGACTTCGCTCGAGAGGTCAATCGTCGTCGCATCCGCGCCGACCCATGCATAGCGCTGGCTCGTGCTGGCATCTTTGGAGAGCTCCGCCTTGTAAGCGCCGTTCGTCGCTGCGATCTGGACGCCCACCTTGTCGCCGCTGATGACGCCGTCCGTCGAGAGCGTGACGTCGGCGCCCGCTTTCGTAGCGCCGAGCCCCTCACCTAGGACGATCTTATCCGTGCCGTACGTGTAGTCCTGCAACGAAACGCCCGTCGCGCCGATGGACACCGTGTCTTTGCCGTCGCCGAGCGTGATCGTCGTCGCATCGCCAGCCGCGACAACGATGGAATCATTGCCCGCGCCAGCATCGATCGTCGCACCCGTCGCGCCGATGGAGATGACATCATTGCCGTCGCCGCCCGTGATGTCCGCACTCGCGCCCGTCGCGAAGATGCTGTCGTTGCCAGCGCCGCCGTCGACCGTGACATTGCTGCCGCCGATCGAGATGCTGTCGTTGCCATCACCGCCCGTGATATTAACTTTATTGCCCGCGATGCTCGCGACATCGTTACCAGCGCCAAGGTCGACCGTACCGCTGATGATGGAAGCGAAGACGGAGTCATTGCCTTCGCCGGCATCGATCTTGCCATTATCGCCGAGCACGATGATGGAGTCATTGCCCATGCCGGCCGTGACGTCCGCATTCGTGCCACTGATGGAAATCTCATCGTCGCCCGAGCCAGCATCGACCGTGACGCTGTTGCCGCCGATGATGATGCTGTCTTTGCCAGCACCCGTCTTGACATCCGCTTCGTTCGCACCCGTCGCTGCGCTCGTGATGGTATCATTGCCGCTGCCAAGATAGAGATGGACACCCGTGCCCGCGATGGACACGGAGTCATTGCCGGCCGTACCGTAGAGGTAGGTTCCGATCGAGACAGAAGCCGCATGTGCAGCGCCGCCGAGCGTGATGGAGTAGCCACCGACGGAGTCATAGACGCCCAGCTGCTCCGCATTGCTGTAGAGCTTCATTTCCTTGCCGCTGACTTCGCCAGCCTTCGTCCAGCCGGACTTCAGCGACTCTTCCGGATACGCCGTCGTTCCGCTGACCGTGAAAAAGCCGGACAAATCAGCGGTAAGATTAATTACCTGGCCTGCCATAAAAAAACAACCTCCTAAAATGTTTCCCGCAGGAGCGATGCCCCCGCGATCGCCTTGGATACCTCTGTACCTTTGTGCTTTGAGAGAATCTGGTAGAGAGGAGAAATGAACTTTCATCGCTATCCTACCATAACGGCAGGAAAAAGTAAAGAAATTTTGTTCGAAGATGGGAAAAAAGGAGGGAAACTGCTACTCTACGTATGTTTTTTCCGGGAACGACAGACGCATGCATCATTGTCCCCATGCTCATCATCGAACCAGAGAATATGATAAACCCGCCCGACGATGTAGCCATACAGGTGATGTTTTCCCGTCATGCGAAGCGACACGAGAGATTCCGCCTCGATATACCTTTGCCCGCCGGCGCTACCTTCTGCCGGACCTGCTTTCTCTTCTTAGAGGCCGCCATAATACATTGCCATGCTTTCTTTCGTGATGACGTTCCGGCTGCCGACGCCCGCAGGAAGCCCTTTCCGCGCTTCGCGCCACGGCTGCTCCATGTGCGTCAGCTGGCTCAGCCATTGAGCATTGTGCTCTCCATAGTGCGCAAGCACATGGCGGATCGTGTCTTTCTGGTTTTCCGTCAAATCCCCTGTCCCGCCGAACTCATCTTCTGCCGTCACGGAGTAGCGGCCTTTCGTCCGAGCATAGAGCTCGGGGCAGACCGGGCCGTTCGCCCACGCCTGGAAATCTTCTTCGAACAGCGGTGCGTCATCCCACACCAGTGACCACGCCTGTGCGTAGTAGCAGAGCTTCTGCAGTTTCATCGTCGACATCCGTCCCGTCTGCGCGAGGATGTACTGCGCCGTATCAAATACATTCGCCATATTGCTCCCGCCTTTCTTTCGTATAAAACAATCCCCCCGCATGGGCGATACACGCAGGGGGATGTCAGAGGTTGTGAAGTCTCGAGCGGGCCGCCGCCTTGTCGCCCGCAACAAATACTTTCTTGTAGCATACCACAGCGGCGAATGATTTTCAAGGGGGCGGCAAAAATCTTTCCGATCTTTCCGATTTCACCATGTTTCCATCGTGCCGCTGACGACCGCGCGGCCGTCGTGCAGGAGGACGATGACGCGCAGCGTGCCGGAGAGTGCGGGCGCGGGGGCGGTCAGGACGTAGCGGCAGGGATCGCGGCGGATGTCGTGGAAAATTTCCTGGCGCATGATGTCGTCGTCGCGGCTCTTCTGCATGCGGCTGTAAAGCGTGCGGCCGTCCCCTGCCTCGAGCACGGCATAGACGGCGCGGACGTCGCGCGCACGGAACGGCACCGTGCCGCTCCGATCCATGCGGCCGCTGCCCTCGGGCGCACGGTCGAGGTTCCAACGCGGCAGGTCGATGGGCTCGGCAGTTGCGAGCACGTCGCCCTCGGGGAGCACCGCGCCCCAGCCGACGGTGACATCGTACTCCGCCTGCCGCTCGGGATGCTGCGCCTGCCACGCGGCAAGCTGCTGCCGCTGCCACGCGAGGTGCGCTGCCGCCGTCTCCGCCGTGACGTAGCGGCCAAATGATGCGTCGCCCTGCCCCGCGAGCCGCGTGAGCACGCGGGCGCCGAGGCGGTCTTTCGGATGCGCCGTGTCCCAGTAGTCCGCATCATCGTCTGTGCCGGGCGCGAGCACGAAGTCCACGAACGGCACGATGGCCGACGCGCGCGCGAGCCACGCCGCGTAGTCCGCGAGGTCGCTCTGATTGCCCTGCGCTTGCAACGGATGGACGGGCGGGACAAAGACGACGAGCTCGATGCCATGTGCCGCGCAGAGGTCGCGGATCGCGGCGAGCTCCTCGTATGGGACGTCGCGCTCGGTCGCGGCGTTTTCGCGTTGCGCCATCACCATGCCGTGGAGATTTTTGTAGAAATCGTCCTCCTGCCCGAAGATGAGCGCGAGCTCGTCCGCGTGGAACTTGCCGTCCGGCGCGTAGACGGGATGCGCCGACTGCCGGCGATGATTCTCGCGCAGCGTCAGGAGGCTGTCGCGCACGGCGTCCTGTGACCAGATCGTCTTCGCGACGTTCGCCGGCGTGATATGGCTGCTCGCGGCCTGCGCTTCGTCAAAGGCCGGCGTCAGGCGCAGATCGTCGCGGAAGCTCTCGTAGTCGATGGCGAGCAGCACGCGGCGGAGCTCGGGGTGCGTGGCGATGGCGTGCGCGAGCATCTGGCGCGACTCGCCGAGCCGCCCGTCGCGCATGGCAGCGTCGTAGACATCCTGCTCGCCCGTAAGCTCCCGCCAGGCAGCAGGGTCGATGGCGAAGTCCGCTTTCGAGTTGCCGAGGATGAGCGTCTCGATGCGGCGGCCGTTCATCTGGATGGGCTTCGTCATGCGCTCCGTGTCCTCGCTCTTGTATGGTGTCGCCGTGAAGCCCACGATCCGCGTGCCGCCGTAGATGTCATAGGGATCGACGGCGAGATTGAGGGCGGCGGCGGCGAGCAAAAGGACGGTCGCCGTCGCGGCGAAACGGAGGAAAAACTGTTTCCACATGGATAAACCTCAAAATTGAAAATACAAGAACTGCGTGACGGCGCCGAACTGCAGGACGCAGGCGGCGAGGAGCAGGCCGAGCGCGAGCGGCGCGAGGCGGAAGGCGCGCGTGTCAGGCTGCAGCCGCTTCACGAGATCCTGCGACGGCGGCGCGAAGGCGACGAGCAGGATTGCGAGCACGAAGATGGCTTTCGGCAGCAAGGCGCCTGGGACGTTGCCCGGCGCGAGCACGAGGCCGACGTGGCTGGCGAGCGCCGTGACTTTCGCTGGCCAGAGGACGCCCTGCGCTCCGCCGAGGATCGTGAGCATCTGGCAGGCATCGTAGACGCTCGGCGCACGGAAGAACACGAGGAATGTGAGCACGAAGAGCAGCAAGAGCACATGCGCGCAAGCTTTTGGCATATGGCCGCCCTTTGCCCGCCAGACATGGTTCACAGCGAGGCCGACGGCATTCAGCGCCGCGAAGATGACAAACGTCCAGCCCGCGCCATGCCAGATGCCGACGAGGAAGAGCGTGACGGACGCCGCAAAGATGGAGCGCGCGAGCGTGCGCCGCCCGAGCGCCTGCACGAGCGGATAGTAGACGCAGGCCGTGATGGCGTTCGTCAGCGAGATGTGCCAGCGCTGCCAGAAGGCGATGAGGCTCGCGGCGCGGTACGGCGCCTTGAAGTTGACGGGGATCGTGAGATTCATCATGCGCGCGAGGCCGACGGCCATGTCGCTGTAGCCCGAAAAGTCAAAATACAGTTGCAGCATATACGAGATGGCGACGAGCCAGCCCGTGAAGAGCGAGAGCTCGCCGAGATGCGCCCAACCATCATTGACGTAGACGGCGAGCGCGTCGGCGATGAGGCATTTCTTCGCGAGGCCGATCGTGAAGAGCACGGCACCGCGCGCCACATTTTCCCAGCCGAAGCGGCGGAGTTTTTCGTCCGCGAACTGGTGCATCATCTGCCGGTGGTAGAGGATCGGCCCGGCGAGGAGATGCGGGAAGAACGAGACGAAGAGCGCGTAGCGCACAGGATCGTGATCGCGCGCGACGCCCTTGTAGCTGTCATAAAGATAGAGGAGCTGCGTGATCGTGAAGAACGAGATGCCGAGCGGCAGCACGATGTCGGGCATCGGGATGCCAGCCCCAAGGCGGTCGAGGTTGCGGGCGACGAACCCCGTATATTTATAGTAGCCGAGCATGCCGAGGTCAAACGCGAGCCCAAGCCAGAACCATCGCCGACACGCCGGCTCGCGCCCTGCCGCAAACGCTGTCTGGATGCGCCCGGCGAGGAAATAATTCCCCGCCATGCTGACGAGCAGCACAGGCAGGAAATGCCAGTCCCAATACGCATAGAAAAACAGGCTCGCGAAGATGACCCAGACATTCGCGAGCCCGCTTTTCTCCGTGCGCCCGAGCAGGAAATACCCCGCGAGCGTCACGGGCAGGAAGAGGAAGAGGAATTCATAGGAGTTGAAAAGCACGGAGTGCTCCTTTCTCAAGACAGCATTTCGCCCAGATCAAAATCATGCGCTGATCCTTCTCTGATTCGTCGACACCAGAAGATTTCTCTTGAACTCGAAATCTCTCCGGCTCTGCCGCTCCAGATTTGACAGGATGAGTCCTGCGAACAGCGACAAGAGCGCCGCTAGCATGACACCCCCGCAGACAATCAATGTCGGGAATCTTGCCACCAAACCAGTGCGAAGATATCCTAAGAGCATAGGGAATGTGGATGCGTTTTACCCTTCTTCATCAAGTTCCAGATATTTTCTCCAGAAAGCATCCGATGTCATATAGGGGAATGCATCGCGGTAGGATTTTTGCAAACGCTTCCATCCGAACGCGATCCGCAAAGCATCTTTCCCCCATCGCAGAAGCGCCCGGAAACATTTCGTCCGGTCAAGCTCGAAGAGCGCGCCCTCTTCGAAATTCGGGTCACAGGCGAGGACTTTCCGATAGCGGTAGAAGTGCTTCGAATTTGCTTCATAGCCATACGCAGCATAGTTCTGCGGACGGAAGCAGCAATCCGGGAGGAGATGGCCGTTGAACGTCAGGAAACGGAAGATTTTTGCCGGCATCGACTCTCCGACATCCTGCAATGCTGCCTGGAAATCTTGATAACGGATGACCATGGACGTATATTCGCTGAGCGGTTTGGATTTCGTCTGCTTCGCCGCATGTTCTTTGAGGTCCTTGCCTGTATCGCAATGGATGAACGCGTCCGGCCCTTCCAAGACCATCTCCACGCCGTCCATCAATAGCCCAGCCGACGCATAGTCATAGCGGAGCACTTCCCGCGCGAAATGACGCAGGAAATATTTCAGGAATCCCATGCGGCCGACGGAATCATGCAACAGGATGGAGACCATCTGATTGCGGAACATGAAATAATGTTCCATGAGCACGGAATATTTGCGGTCGAACGGCGCATGCCAGACCGCGATGCCGTTCAACGCGAGGACGCGGTCGATGTTACGCGTCGAATATTCGATATCATCGAAGCGGACGAAGAACGGGAGCGGCAGATTGTCCAGGCGTGCGATGCTTTTCGGGATGCAGCAATACCACCAGCTCGCATATTCCTTCGGAGCGCTCTCGTATTTCTCGTTGAAGACGACATTCCGGTAAAGCGAAAGGTTTGTTTCCGTTTTCAGTCCGAGAATGTCTTTCCCCAGCATGCATTCCCTGCTCGCATGCTGGCGGTTCGGCTGGTCGAGGCGGAGCATCGCGCCCGCGAGGAAACGGTTCTGATATTCTTTCTTCAGTAGCGTCAGCAGGTTGTACGTACGCTCGAAAGCTTCGACCTGCACCGTGACATCATCATCCATGAACAGGATGTGTGTCGCACGCCCCTCGTAGAGCGACTCCATCATCCCGCGCGTGAAGCCGCCGGAGCCGCCAACGTTCTTGTTCGGATACAGCCGGATGCGGTCATCGCCCTGCGTGACGGAGGCAGGGAGCGTCCTGCCATTGTCAACGATCTTGACATGGAAATGCGCCGCGCCGTTATAGCGGGGATTCTGAAAGAATTCCTGCTCGATCAGACGAACGTTCCGCTCTACGAAGCGTTCTCTGCGGAACGTGCACATGACGAGATCGATTTCGACGGGATGCAGGCGCGCTGCATCGATCTCCGTCGTATAGCTTCCTCCGTAAAATTCTGCTCCTTCCGTAAGAGCGCATAGCGTGAAACAGATATTTTCCCCCGCAAGTTCCGACAGCTGGAGTTCCACCTCCGTTTTTTCATCACACGTCACGGTTTCAGAAAGGAGGCAGTGTTTCTGGATGCGTCCGCGATACCATTCTGCAGCATAAATTTCAATGGAAAATGTCCCTGCCAAGCAGAGGCTGAGGCCAAGGTTATCGAGCCCTGTATACGCCTGCCACTTGTTTAAGGAAAAAGAATTGAAGTACGTCGAAAATGTGCATACGGCGTGTTTCCCGAAGCGCAGCACTTGGCCGTCCTGCAGGACATCGCCAAATTTCCGATAATACATGGATTTCTCCGCGCAAACACTGGGAACAGGCAGCAGCAGGTTCTGCAAGTGGTAGTTGATCATGGATGTTTCCTTCTTTTGTGCCATGCCTTCCTCACTCATCGAGCTTCAGGTACTTCCTCCAAAATTCATTCGATGTCATATCGGGGAGAGCATCGTGATACTGCTTTTCGAGGCGCTTCCAGCCGAGCGCGATCCGCAGAAAGTCCTTGCCCCAGCGCCACAGAGCCTTGAAACATTTCCCACGATCGATGTCGAGAAGGACGCCTTCTTCGAAGTTTGGGTCGCAGGCAAGGACACGGCGATAGCGGAAGAATTGCTTTGAATTTGCATTTCCGCCATATTCCGCATAGTTCTGTGGACGGAAGCAGCCGTCCGGCAGGAAATGGCCGTTGAGGGTGAGGAAGCGCAGCCATTTCGTCAGCTTCCGCTCGCCCACATTGCCCAGCGACGCCCGAAACGCGCCATGGTTGATGGTTTCCCCCGTGAACTCGCTCAAGGGCCGCGTCTTGATCTGCTTGGCGCCGTGTTCCTTGAGATCGCGCACGGTATCCGTATGCATGAAAAAGTCCGGCCCCTGCAAGACGTTTTCGACGCCATCCAGCAGGAGTTCTGCAGCGGGGTAATCATAGCGGAAGATTTGCCGTGCGAAGCGGCGCGTGAAAAATTTCAAAAACGCCTTCCGCCCCACCAGCCGCTGCAGCAAGATCACGACCATCTGATTGCGGAAGACATAGTAAACTTCCATGAGCGCGGAGTATTTCCGGTCGAACGCCGCATGCCAGACAGAGATGCCATTCAGCGTGATGAGGCGGTCGATGTTGCGCAGAGAGTATTCGATATCATCATAACGAACGAAGAACGGATACGGCAAGTTGTCGAGGCGCGCTATCGTGCACGGCATGCAGCAGAACCACCAGCCGCTGTACTCCCGATGTGCATGTTCGAATTTTTCATTATAGACGACGTTCTTGTAATCGTCGAGATCCGTGCCGCCCTTGACTGCAAACGTATCGTGCCCTTGGACAAATTCGCCTGCGGCATGCTGAAAATTCGGCTGGTCAAGGCGCAGCATGCCGCCCGCCAGGAAGCGATCTTGATATTCTTCTTTGAGCAGGGAGAGCAGATTGTATGTACGCTCCAAGGCCTCGACCTGGACGACGACATCGTCATCCATGAAGAGGATATGCGTTGCGCGCCCCTCATAGAGGGATTCCATCATGCCGCGCGCATACCCGCCGGAGCCGCCGACATTCATGTTCGGATACAGCCGGATGCGGTCGTCCCCCAATGTGGCGGAAGGAGGGAGCGTCTGGCCATTGTCGACGATCTTGATGCGGTAATGCTCCGTCCCGTTATATGCTGGATTGCCAAAAAACTGTTCCTTCAGCAAACGGATGTTGCGCGTGACATACGCCTCGCGGTGAAACGTGCACATGACAAGGTCGATTTCGACAGGGCGCAAACGACGCTCGTCAATCTCCGTGACGAAGCCGCCTCCACAAAGGACAGCATCATCCGTGAGCGCCCGCAGCGAAAAGGAGATGTTCTCCCAGGAAAGTTCTGTAATGGGAAGAACGATGTCCTCGCCGCCATCACTCGTGACGGCCTCCGCATAAATGCAGCTGCGCTGGATGCGGTCCCGATACCATTCCGCAGCATAAATCTTGAGCTCAAACGTCCCGGCCACGCGTACATGAAGGCTGAGCCGGTCGATGCCCGTATAGGCTTTCCACTTGTTCAGCGAAAAGGCATTGAAATAGGTATCGAAACTGCAAGATGCGTGCTTTGCAAAGTGCAGGGCGCTCCCCTCCAGTACGACATCGCCGCATGCGCGGTAGTACATGGCGGTCTCATCGCAAATCGTAGGCACGGGGAGGAGAAGATTCTGTAACCGATATGCAAGCATTCTGTTTGATTCCTTCCTATATCATTTCTCGTATTCAGCGCAAATTCGTGGGGTTTCTCCGATGTCTTTCATTTGTCCATGGTCGAGCCAGAGCACCCGCGTGCAGAGGCGCTTGATCATGTCGATGTCATGTGAGACGAGGATGACCGTCGTCCCTTTCTGGATCATGTCGCGAATGCGTGCTTCGCATTTTTCCTGGAACTGGTAGTCGCCGACAGAAAGGACTTCGTCGACGATGAGGATGTCCGGGCGGACTTCCGTCGCGATGGCGAAGCCGAGGCGCGCGTACATGCCGCTCGAGAAATTCTTGACGGGGACATTGACGAAGTCGCGGAGCTCGGCGAAGTCGAGGATGGCGTCGAAGTGCTCCTTGAGGAATTCATAGCTGTGGCCGAGGATCGCGCCATTGAGGAAGATGTTTTCCTTCGCCGTGAGGTCGGGGTCGAACCCCGCGCCGACTTCGATGAGCGGCGCAATCGTGCCATGGACGGTGACGCGCCCCAATGTCGGCCGCAACACGCCCGCGAGGATCTTGAGCATCGTGGACTTGCCGGCGCCATTGAAGCCGACGAGGCCGAAGATGTCGCCCTGCACGATGTCAAACGAGACGTCGTTGAGGGCGATAAATTCATTATACAGGAGCTTTCCCTTGAGAAGCCGCACCACATATTCTTTGAGCGTGTCGACTTTTTCTTCCATGAGGTTGAACTTCATGGTGACGTGCTCGACACGGATGATCGGATCTGCCATGATGTCCCCTCTCAGATGTACAGAATGAAATGGTTCTGCGCGCGGCGGAAGATGGCCACGCCGATCGCGAGTGCCGCCAGGGCCAGGCAAGCGCAGACGAACATGGTGTCCATGTGTGGCAGGCCGCCCTGGTACAGCACTTCGCGGAAGCCGCGGACGAAATAGTACAGTGGGTTGTACGTCAAGATGAATTGATAGTGCTCCGGCACGATCTGCTCCGGGTAAAAAATCGGCGTGGCGTAGCTCAGCGCGGAGACGAGGACGCCATACAGATGGAAGAAGTCGCGGAAATAGACGACGCACGCCGCCAGCGCCAATCCAATGCCGAGGCAGAAGACCAGCATGAGCCCGAGCGGCACGACGACGGAAACGACGCGCCACGTCGGCCATGCTCCGGTGTAGATCATCATAATGAGGATGGCCGGGAATGTAAAGAGCAGGTTCACGCAGCTCGAGGCCACGCGCGAAAACGGAAACAGATATTTCGGCACATAGACCTTCTTGATGAGTGGGCTGTTGTCGAGGATCGAGCCCATGGCAAAGCCCGTCGACTCTGCGTAAAACGTGAAGACGACCTGCCCGACGAGAAGATAGAGGACGTAGTTCTCGATGGCGAAACGGAAGAGCGTCGAAAAGACCATGGCCGTGATGAGCATGATCAGCAGGGGATTCAGCATGCTCCAGAGGACGCCGAGGACGCTGCGCCGGTATTTTTTCTTGATGTCACGCGTGACGAGGACGTAAATCAGGTATTTGTAGCGATAAAGGCTCCGGAAATACGCCGTAATTTGCATATCAATTCCAACTCCTGTGGCCTTCGCCATCGGCAAGGCCGAGAAATCTGCGCCAGAACGCAGCGTCTGTGAGCCGCTCCGTGCGGAACGTGCAATAGCCCGAGCGGATCGCCGTGTCGTGCAGGAAGACGCGTCCGCAGAGCGCAAGGCTGGCGCAAACAGAACCCACGAGGCTGTGCGCGCTGTGCCAGCGCCGGACATCATCAAAGAGCGCATCAGACCCCACAGCCGTCATTTCAGTAAGGCCGCGCAGGTAATCGCGCAGGGCACGCTCATAGAGAAAAATACTCGCAGAATCACGATGACGGATACGGTTGCCGAGGCGCGCCAGCGCCACGAACGCCGAGCGCCAGCGCGAGCCGCCCGAGAGCAACGCATTCAAGATCAACATGTTGCGGTCGCTGAAATAGTTCACAACCGGGCTTTCCTTCGCCGCGAACGCCATATGCCAGACGGCGATGCCATTCATCGTCAGAATCGGTCGGCCGCTGCGAATGCCGTACTCCATGTCGTCGCCCTTGAGAAAGACTGGGAGGGGGTAGCCCTGTTCGAGGATGACCGCGCAGGGGATGCAGCAGAACCACCACGCGGCATAGCGGTTTTGTACGTCCTGCTCGCGTTCGTTCTCGCAGAGCATGGCTGGATCAGAAAGATCGCGGCTACGGCCGATGGAGTGCTGACGCACGAGCCCCCAATAGCCCGTGTTTTCATGCTGGATCGTCGGCGCGTCCATGCGGAGCATCGCGCCGCCGATCATCTGCATCCGCCGCTCGTCTTTCATGTGGCGGCAGAGTGCGATGAGGCGGTCGAGCGCCGTCGTCTCGAGCTCGATGTCGTCGTCCATCAACAGGACGTAATCGTTCTTCCCTGCCGCCACCTGCTCGATGAGGCCGCGCGTGAATCCGCCCGAGCCGCCGTAGTTGCGGTTCGGCAGGATGTTGAGCCAGCCGTCATGGCGCTCGCCGAGCGTCCGGCCGTTGTCGATGACCAGGACCGTGAGCCAGGGATGCGCCTTGCAATACGTTTCGAGCACGTCAAGATTGCGACGCAGGTATTCCTCGCGGCGGTACGTGCAGATGGCGGCGCCGATGCGGATATCGCGCGTCGCCGCGAAGTTCCCCATCCAACGACCCCCCGTGAGCTCGACTGCTCCATCGAGCGCCGTGAGGCGGACGCCGAGCAGGACGGACGTGCGGGCAAGCTTCGCGAGTTCCTCGCTCTCCGCCTGCCAGTGCCAGCCATCCGTCGCCACGGCAGACACGATGCCCTGCGTCCCGCTTTCACTCCGACCATAGAGCGTGACGCGGGCCGTGCCCGTGAAATGGAGCTCAAGCGCCAGCGCCTCGAGCATCGTATAGCGCAGCCACTTAGCAAGCGAGAACGCGTTGAAGTACGTGCCGAGGTCGACGCTGCCGCCCGCCTGCAGGAAGCGCTCGCCCTTCCGATAGAGCGGCAGCTTCGCTGCGTCGGCATCGAGTTTTATGTCATAGATGGTTTCCATAGAAAATTTTCTCATGTATGCATTATACCAAGTCGTGCATCGACATTCAATCCTGAAAACCGCGATACGTTCAGTATGCCCCTTTCCGCGCCAGCACGACGCTGACGGTCTTGAGGAGGTAGGCGATGTCGATCCAGACTGACCAGTTCCGCACGTACCACGTGTCCATCTGGACACGCTCTTCGTATGTCGTGTCGCTCCTGCCATTCACCTGCCACATGCCCGTGATGCCGGGCGGGACGAGGCAGAAGTCGGCGAAATACTCGCCGTATAGCGGAATCTCCTCCGCGACGATGGGACGCGGGCCGACGAGGCTCATGTCGCCCTTGATGACGTTCCATACCTGCGGCAGTTCGTCGAGGCTCGTCCGGCGCAAAAACGCGCCGATGCGCGTGATGCGCAGGTCGCATTTGAGCTTGAAGTCGCGTTCCCATTCTTCGCGGGCGGCAGGGTGCGTTGCAAGATAATCTTTCAGGATGTTTTCCGCATCCGGAACCATCGTGCGGAACTTGTAGCACGGAAACGTCCGCCCGCCCTGCCCGATGCGTTGATGCGCGAAAAAGACGGGGCCTTTGCTATCGAGACGGATGAGCGCAGCGATGACGATGGTGACGGGGATCACGAGGACGAGGCCAAGAAGGCACATGATGAGATCAAAGACGCGCTTTCCCGCGCGATTGTACCAGTGCGCGAGGTTATTGCGGAAGCGCAAGAGCATCAGGCTGTTGTCGAGCAGTCCGTCGATGTCCATGTTGCTGACAGGCGCACCGAGGAGGTCGGGCACGAAGATGACGTTCTTGACGTACGGCTGGATGCGGTTGATGATATGGACTTGCTCGGCGGCCGGCAGTCCCGTCGCCGTGACGATGACGTGCTGGACGCCCGTCATGTGCAGCACGCGTTCGAGGTGCTCCATATGCCCGAGCAGGCGGTAGCGCCCCTTGAGCCGCGCCGCCATCGGCGTATCAGCGATGAAGCCGATGATCTTCATGCCGCAGCCGCCCTGCGCCTCGAGCGTCTTCACGAGCTCGGCCGCCGTCTCACCCGCGCCGACGAACAGCACGGGGATCTCCATGAGATGATGGCGGTTCAAAAATTCGCGCAGCAAAAACCGCGCCCCGACGACGAAGACAAAAGCGAACACGCCCGTCATCGCGACGAAGAGGCGCGAGACGACGGCGCCGACCTTGCCGAAGTACATGAGGAGCGTGATGGTCAGGATGCTGAAACAAACGGCGTGGAAGACGGTCTGCGCCATCTTCCACGTTGGAAAGCGGCGGATCTTCGCGCCCAGTGACTGCAAGAACGCCAGAAAGATGGTCGGCACGAGCAGATAGAGGTAAAAGCCCGGGATATGGAACTGCGGGTTCGCGAATGGGAGCCAGCTCTGGCGCAGCGCATAGGCGAGCTCTTCCGCCGCGACGACCATGCACCAGTCGGTGACGACCAACAAGAGCGGCTGCCATGGGTAGCTCCAACGCATCTTCTCTATCTCCCTTCGATTTAATCTCCCTTGCTCCTTGGCAAAAATTTCCGCCGCAGGAACGCGCCGCCCTTCTTGAGCCAGTTCTGCGGCTCGAGGAACGAGACGTTCTGCTCGCGGTAGGCGATGCCGTTCTGTTCGAGCCAGACATCGAGCAAAAGCTCGCCGACGAAGCCGTAGATGCGCGACTCGTAGGCGTCCCAGCCCGTGATGTCGACGCGTGTCTCGACGGCGGCGAGGATCTCGAACAGCCACGCGCAATACGCGTCATAGAGGTCTTTGCGCATGACGAACATATTGAACATATGCGCCCACGTGCGGTTCATGACCTTGTCAAAGGCAGGCACATATTCGGGATACGTCGTGCGGATATAGTCCTCGGCGCAGTCGAGGCCGTCCGGGTGATGCGCGTGGTTGAAGTGGGAACGGTTCGATTCGATGAAGTAGCGACGCTTCTTCGGCACGACGACGGGCGCACCGTCCAAGATGCGCTCCCAGTCGGCCGCCGTGAGGATTTCTTTCTTGCGCGCCTCGACATCGCGCACTTCGCGGCGCGTGAAATAGCGGCGGTAGTGGACAAGGCCGGCATAGTCCGCTGCGAGATTCTTCCATGCCCAATAGAGTGCCGTGAGCTCGCAGTAGTGCGGATTCTTCGCGCTGATGCTCACGCCCGTATCGTCGCCCGCGAAGCCGAGATTCGTATCCGTATGCAGCGCATGGCCGACATGCACGGGCAGATAGCACGCATCCTCCGGCATCCAATACGGCTTGTGCGCCGCGATCATGATCTTGATATCCAAAAAATCCCTGCTCCTCGCGTAAAATCTCCAAGTATTACATCAGCTGGAAAGAATACATTCAATCCCATAAAGAAAATGCACAGGAGGACCATGGTACCCCGTGCGTTCTTTTCATAAAGCGCAATTGGCAGCACGCTCTCAATCCTTGCGCCCGGGATCTTTGCTCAGCGGCTGCACGGGCGACGGGAGCTGGTATTCACGATTCACCTCCGGATCCGGAATCCTCTCGACTTCGATGCGATGATGAATGATGCCGTGTTCAAATAGCGATTCCGGCAACACGTTCTGCAGCATCGTCGCATGCGGCCAGTTGTCAGTGGTGTCTGCCTTCACGACATGAAGATCAACTTTCCGCTCTCCCCGCTGATCGGCCGCCACCATCTGCTGGATGAACCGGTGTCCCATATCATAGCATGTCTGCGCAGGAAGATTATCCGCATTCGACTCTCGGAAGCTCTCGCGCGGGTGGTTGAACGCCACGACAAACGCGAAGAAGATCGCAACCGGGAAAAACTGTATGAGCACCGGATGGCGTCGTGCCAGATGATTCAGTGCAAATCCGGTCAGGAGGAGCAGATAAAAACACCAGCTGACTGCCACATCTGGGCGTGCAAAATAGGCGGAAGCTGATTTCGTGCAAATCAGAAACAGGTACACCCAAACCAAGATGCCACTCATCAAGCTCGTGGCCAGGAAGCGCAGTCCCTCCCCTTCCTCATTCTTTCGATGATAAAACAAGTCCCCAGCGGCAAGGAGCATGACCATCATGCAGATCGCTACTGCCGCATGTTTCATCGTTGACCATAGGATGGCGGCAGCGATCGCGGTTTCCATCCATGGCAGATGAAATGTATCTTTTCCGATATCCCGTGCGCGTCCCCCATGCGCTTCAAAAAACAGGCAGACCAGCCAAGCAAGCAGCACGACCAGCTCCATCTTGTGCTCTTTTGCCCATTGGATAGCATCGCGCTTTCCTCCATCGAGGAAATCCCAGCAGGAGTATATGCCCAAATAGACGATCAGGATGATATTGTGGAAAATGCTCGAAAAGATCGCGAGATAGAGCCAGAGCCACAACAGTCCTTTCCGCACCGGTGTGCTCTGCGCATAAATCTCGGACAGGCGCCCTTGCCGCATGATCCAGAGGACGAGGGAGGCATTCAGAAGCATCGGCATGAGGTAGTAGAAGACGCATGTGAAATTATATGTCGAGAACAAATGCGCATTGTCATACGTCTGGCTCCGCAGCAGATAAAAATGAAGCGCGAAGAAGACCATCGTCACGCCCATCGCGCGAAAACGCCCGTGCTCCTCTCCCTTGCGCATCAGTTGGTAGAACAGATAGATATATCCCGTGATCATCAAGCTGAGAAAGAGTCCCGCCGTGTACGTCAGCGCATGGAGATAATCGCCGACGATCGGCGTCACCACGTACGCTGCAAAATATCCCGTCAAGGGCTGAAAGCATTCTGCAAAAATCCTTGTCGGATTCCATTCATGAATCGATGGAACAGGTTTGCGCGCAAAAGAAATATACATCCAATCATCGCTGTCAAAAACGACCAATGGATGGATTTGTGTAAAGAACAAGAACAGGAACAGGAACAAGAAAGCAAAGCATCCTGCCACCGCATAAGTGCGTCCCGATTCCAGATTTTCGATCCTCATAAACAATTCCTTTCTGCACGTTCCACGGTCTCCGTCCGCTCGCTGATGATATATCGCGGACGATGTTTCGATTCCATATAAGTCTTGCCGTCGTACTCGCCGATGATGCCAAGGCTCAAGAGCTGGATGCCGCCGAGGAAGCAAACGATACAGACGAGGGATGCCCAGCCGGGAGCGGTCTGATGCAGGAGCGCATCACCCGCCGCCCAGAGGATGCCGAGGAAGCCGAGCAGGCTGATGGCGAAGCCAACTTCGCCGATCAGCGTGATGGGCTTTGTCGAGAGACTCGTGATGCCGTCGATGGCGAGCGCGAGCATCTTGCGCAGCGGATAATGGCTCTCGCCTGCCAGCCGCTCATGGCGCTCATAGTCGACACAGGTGCTCTTGAATCCGACGAGCGGGAACATTCCGCGCAGGAAGATATTGACTTCATGAAAGTCCGCGAAATGACGGAGCACACGTGCGCTCACGAGTCGATAGTCGGCATGGTTGTAGACGACCTCGGCTCCCATGAGGTTCAAGAATTTATAGAAACCTTGCGCCGTCGTGCGCTTGAACCACGTGTCCGTCGCACGGCTCGACCGCACGCCATAAACGATCTCGGCACCATCGCGATAGGCATCGACCATGCGTTCCATGGCCGTGATATCATCTTGCCCGTCGCAATCGATGGAAATCGTGATGTCCGCCTGCTCTTTCGCCTCCATGAGGCCAGCGAGGACGGCGTTCTGATGGCCGCGATTCCGGCTCTGGGAAATGCCGATGAAATGCGTGTCTTCCGCCGCGAGCTCCTCGATGATTTCCCACGTCCGATCGCGGCTACCATCATTGACAAAGAGAATGCGGCTGTCATCCGTAACCTTTCCCTCATCCATCAGAAGCTGCAGTTCGTCTCGAAACATATGGCTCGTGACGGGGAGGACTTGTTCTTCGGTATAGCAGGGGATGACGATAAAAAGGCGTGGTACCTGTTGCTCCATGCTTTCCTTCCATCTCCCTTCAGCTCACACGGTTTCGCCCCGTCTCACCATTGTTGATAAACTTGTTCCATGATACTACGAATGTCTCTCCCCGTAAAGATATTTTAAGGTAAAAAATTTTGCCGCATCTACAATGCGACATGCGGCAACCATTCCCGATTTCGAATTCCAATAATAGCGGCGAGATGTCTTCAATGCACCTTGTCCACATTTTCGACATTGCTCTCGGCCGCAATATAGTGCGGCCGATGCTTTGTTTCCATGTAGATTTTCGCCACGTACTGCCATGATGCCGAGGCAGAAAAGCTGGATGCCACCGACGAAGATGACGGCGCAGATCATGGAGGCCCAGCCGTCGATGGAAGAATCCGCGATGCAGAGCTTGCGCACGATGATGGCGACGAGCATGAGAAATGAGACGCCCGTCATGACGATGCCGAACAGCGAGGCGATGGAGAGCGGCACTTGCGAGAAATTGATGATGCCGTCGATGGCGTAGCGCACCAGCCCCCAGAAATGCCATTTCGTCTCGCCCGCGACGCGCGGCGTGTTCTCGTACGACAGCCAATACGTGCGGAAGCCGATCCAACCAAAGATGCCCTTCGAAAAGCGGTTATATTCGCTCATGGCAACGATGGCATCGACCATGCTGCGCCGCATGAGGCGGAAGTCGCGCGCGCCGTCCATCATGTGCGCGTCAGAAATGCGGTTGATGAGGCCGTAGAAGCGATGTGCGAACCAGCTGCGGATCGGCGGCTCGCCCGTGCGGTTTTCGCGCCGCGTCGCGACGCTGTCATAATCGCCCTGCTCAAGAATCGCATACATCTGCGGTAAGAGCGACGGCGGATCCTGCATATCGCAGTCCATGACAGCGACGTAATCGCCCTTCGCGTTGCAGAAGCCGGCATACATCGCCGCCTCCTTGCCGAAGTTGCGCGAAAATGAGATGTATTTGACATGCGCATCGTCCGCAGCAAGACGACGGAGCTCGTCGAGCGTCTTGTCGTGCGAGCCGTCATTGACGAAGAGGAGCTCGTAGTCAACGTCCAACGCATCCAGGACGCTTGCTGCCTCGCGGTGAAAGATGGGCAGCGCTTCCTCTTCGTTGAAACAAGGCGTAATAATCGAAATCATCGTCATTCCCTTACCCCTTTCCCGAAAGCACTCCATCTTCAACGATGCCCATGGCGATGCATCCCACGACGGATTTCGTAAAAGTCTCGTACAGCATGCAAACCGATTCGGAAAATGCGCGGCAGGTTGAGCGAATTAACGCCCCCTTGCCGGGGACGGAACGTAATTGGCAAAAACTTGACACGCTCTTCATTGTACAGGAAGAGAACCGTCAACATGACATTTGACAAGTTGAACCTTTCCGGCACATCGGACAGATAGTCAGAAAGGACGCGGCGATTCATCAACCGAAATGGAGTATTCGCATCTGGCACCGCAATTCCGAAAACGAGCCAAAGCACAAATTTCAACACTTTCGTCACGATGATGCGTGAAAAGCCGTCTTCGCGGTGATTTCGATTGCCAATAATAACCGAATAATCCTTTCGCATCTGCCAAAAAGCCTCAAATTCATCTGGGCGCGTCTGCCCATCCGAATCTGTCTGGAAGATGTAGTCCGCACCGTGATCCAACGCAAAGCTATAAGCATTGAGAAGCGTGGCGCCATGCCCCGAATTCGGCTGGTCGATGACAACGAGCTGCGGCCGTCCTTCCTGAAGTTCATGGAGACGCGTCAATGTATCATCTTTGCTTCCATCATTGATGATGACGAGGCGTCCTTTCTCCGGGGATGCATGCTTGACAACGGGATACCACTCTTCTACGACTTCACGGATATTTTCAGCCTCATTGTAGGCTGGCATGACGATATAGAGACTATCTATCAAATCTTCACCTGCTCATGGCGACGCATAAACTATAGGAGCGGCCCGCCGCTGTTTTCAGAAATTCATACTGCCGCTCAATTCATCCCACGATAATTCTCCACCGTACGAAATGCCCAAAAACGGCTCGCCACATAATTCAGGATGGTCGCGATGACATCTGATCCGATTTTCCAAGCCAGTGCCGGCCCTGCAAGCACATCGACACCGATATACATGATGGCAATATCCATCCCTCCCGTCATCGCCCGACTGCTGAAAAAGCGCACGCCCTCTTGCAACACGAGACGAGACGTAAAATGACGACTTTCGAAGACCCATACTTTATTCGTGAAAAACGCAAACGACACGGCAAACAGCCATGCAATCAATGTACTTGGCACATTTGCCCATCGAAAAATTTGATAACAGATGAAATATGCAGAAAAATTCACCATCGTCGTCAGCACACCGAAGATCCCATAGAGAATCCATCGTCGATAACGACACCAAAGATTTTTGAGCATATCTCCACTCCTTGCGGAAGTCACATCGGATTTGACAAAATCTCCAGATATTATATCAGCTGGAGGAAGGACATTCAATCCTGGAAAATCAAAGAACACGGGAAAATCTCCGCAAGAGCAATGTGATGCCCCAGCCAACAGCGAGGGTCACGACGAAACGCGTGCTGACGAGCAATACGGAGAGCTTCGGTACGCCGAATCCCATGATCCCGAAGCAAGACGCGAAAAGTGCGAGTATGACGTAATTCCATGGATCTGAATAAAGATAGATGCCCATGGAATCGCGCGAGAGCACCTGGATCAAGCGGCATCCTGCCGCTCGTGTGCGCGAAAGCCAGATGCCGAAAGAAAAGCAAAGCGAGACCCCAAGCACAGCGAGCACTGTCCGCAGCAATTCATCCACCAGTGGGGAATCCGGCGCTACGCAGTGCGTCTCATATGCGTAGATAACACAAAATGCAGCAAGCATCACGAGAAAAAGCACAGCAGGTACTGCCATCGGCAGCGAAACACCTGCGAAGCGCTGACGCAAGCGCTCCAGCAATATGCCAATCATCATCCACAGGACGCCCCAGCCAATCGCATATGCATACCACAAGCAATTCTGCCAGTTGCCAACATTGACATGCAGAATGTCCGTCACCAATCGATAAGCTGCACCATCCACAAACAACAATGCAAAGAGGATAGCCATCACGCTAAGCTCAACACGAAGAGCGTGGGGCGCGCAGAGCCATGTACGCGCGCAAGCGCTGCCGAACACACAAGCGCTGAGAATCACGAATGCAAAAAACATCACGATGAGAAACCAGAGATGTGAGTTGCCGAGCAAAAGATACTGGCCGAGCAGAATGTCGCGAAGGATATTCGCATCTCCCGCCCAATAGCCTGCGACAGCTTTGAGCGGGAGAACGTAAAACGTCGTTACGAGCAGGAACGGCACAATCAAGCGCTGCGCCTTTTTCTGCAGGAACGTGATACCCCCTCTGTATGCCCCCTGACGGAAGCGCAGATAAAAAACCGCACCGCTCAAAGCAAAAAAGACACGCATATGGAACATATAAATGCCGACAACGATATAATCCAATCGATCATGGATGTAGGGATTTGTACCTCCAGCTGAAATCAACTGCCCCATATAATCCACGCCTCCGAATGGCGTCATAACGGAGTAATAGCTGCTATGCCCAAAAACGACAAGGAGCATTGCCAATGCGCGAACCACGTCATATGTGATAATGCGCCGATCAGCCTCCCGTATCACAAAGCATCTCCCCGATCCACCAGCACATAAATCATAAGGTCATCCGTTCCTGCATACTCTGGTGCAACTTCATACGCATATGACTGCATGACTTCCTCCCATGGCTCATATCCAGGTATTTCTTTGCCCGTAACGATGATTTTCGGCAATGTCTTATCGAAGTTCTCTATAAAATCATCATGCATTGCAGAATCGAGCACGATCATCGGAAATTGATACGAATACTTTGACGATGCGAGCCGATCGCTCAGGGGATAAAGCGCCGTCTGACTTCCAAATACAAGAATCCGATCCTCTGGCGATGTATGACTGCGGATATATGAGGCTGCTTCTGTAATATGCATTCGAGAGGAATCCTCCGGCGGATGTCGATACCATGCGACATATGATCTTGTCGCCGAAAACACTAGACTGCCTGCAAATAACAAGCTGGCGCCTGCCAGCAAATACCGGCATACCGGCACATTCCGAAAAAGCATCCGCTCTAGCGCCTCGCAGAAGATGGCCAGCGGATATGCAAGCGTCGGGAGCAACACCATGCCATAATGCCAGAACAAGAATCCAGACATGCTTGCCGTCAACAAGCTCAAAAAAAGCATCATGAGACTTGCCCAAGCAGCGCCATCGCGCCATCTGCGCCGACTGCCCATCGCAATGAGGCAAAGCGCAGCTACTTGACATGCTCCTACTTCAGCAAAATGAACAAATGCAGAAAAGCGTCCGACAACCGCCGCTTGCAATGGATGATTCTCCGGCAACAATTGCTTCATGAGCCCTAAAACCCGTCGCGTATATTGCAAGTTGAAAACGATATACGCATCCCAGCAAGCCACGAGTGCACCACGTACCGCCATCCAAAGCAAAAGCGGCGCGATTCCTGCTGTGAAACCACCCAGCATCCATCCCGTCCCACGACATAATCGATTTTGCCGCCAAAGGAGCCAGCTCATAACAGGGATGCCGACCGCCCAAACCGCAATCATGTTCGGTCGTAATGCGATGACCATGCTCAAGCCGAGGCCAATGCAAAAGAAGCCGCGCCCTTCGATTTTCCCTTTTTGGAAAAATCGCAAAAACAGCAGTTCCGCTAATGCAATCCACGGAAGTGCATACTCTTCCGTATAATTCCCGCCATCCAGCATACCACGATTCAGTAGCCACGTGCAAAGTGCTGTGATAAGCAAGGATGAAAAAAAGCCTGCCCGAAGCCGCGCAATCTGAAAGGTAACGAATATCGATGCAAAAAACGCGATTGCCTCAAACACCGCAATCATATGCCAATTGCCCATTTCCATCGCAAGGGCATTAAGGATATAGAGCCATGGGCCTTTATGGTCAAAGACATCAAGATACGGCATCCCGCCATGCTGGATGAGCATGCCAATATAAAGAAACGTCCCTGAGTCATGGCCTGGAATGCCATACGGATTCGCTCCGTCCGTGTGCAGCAATGAAACAGCCGTCAGCAATGCAGCGGCAAAAATTTGCCACTGCATTTGATTTTTTTTCAGCCAGTCCATACTGGTCCTCCACCATGCAAAAATATCATATCAAAATGTTTCCAACGCAATCGAACAAAGCATGCAACCGCCATGCTTGCCAAGCAAATGTTGTGGTTGTTCGATCCCATGCATTATGCTAGAATGAAGGTGACTTCATGCTTTATAAGAAAGGATGCGCCAGATTGCTTTTTAATTCTTATGAGTTCATCTTTCTGTTCCTGCCTTTCACGATTGCCAGCTTCTTCTGCATCGGCAAGCGATGTCATACCGCAGCAACGCTCTGGCTCGTCCTAGCCTCGCTGTTCTTTTACGGCTGGTGGGATCTCCGCTATGTGCCGTTGCTCTGTGCGTCCATCTGCTTCAACTATTTCGTCGGCAAGCGGCTGGAACATCTGGCGGCAGGGTATGCCATCCCCGCAGGCGGTCACGTGGATGCCAGCGTACCTCACAGCTGCTTCCGGAAATCATGGCTTGCATTTGGCATCATCATCAACGCCGTGCTGCTCGGCTACTTCAAATACACGGATTTCTTTCTCGGCACAGCGAACTTGCTGGCAGGCATTGACATCTTCCATTTGCAGCACATTGTCCTGCCGCTCGGCATCTCGTTCTTCACGTTCACGCAAGCGGCCTACCTTGTCGACGCGTATCGCGGGCAAACAAGGAACCAAACCTTCTTGACTTACTGCGAATTCGTGACGATCTTTCCGCATCTGATCGCTGGGCCAATCATCAACCACCGTGAGATGATTCCTCAGTTCCTAGCAGAGCGCACGTTCCACATCCAATGGGACAACGTGGCGACCGGGCTCGCAATCTTCACGCTCGGACTCGCAAAGAAAGTCCTGATTGCGGACAAGATCGCTCCGTGGGTCAATGATGTCTATGCCCGCGTCGATGCGTTGACGATGCCCGAAGCCTGGCTCGGTGCGCTCGGCTATGCCCTGCAGCTTTATTTCGACTTCTCCGGTTATAGCGAAATGGCCATCGGGCTTGGCCTCCTGATTAATCTGAAGTTCCCTCTGAATTTCAATTCGCCGTATCAATCGCGTTCCATTATTGATTTCTGGCGGCGCTGGCATATGACGCTCGGCCTCTGGGTCAAGAACTACCTCTACATCCCGCTCGGGGGCAGCCGCTGCGGTACCGCGAGAAAGCTGTGCAATCTTTTCCTGAGCATGTTGATCATCGGCTTCTGGCATGGTGCTGGCTGGACGTATGTCGTCTGGGGCGGCCTGCATGGATGTCTGCTCATCGTGAACCATCTTTGGCGCAGGCTTCACATCACATTGCCGAATATCCTCTGCTGGCTGTTGACATTCGGCAGCGTTGTCGCATGTCTCGTCGTTTTCCGTTCGGAAAATTTTCATATGGCGCACAGCATCCTTGCCGCCATGGTGGATTTTTCGCGCCTTCCCGCGTCCATAAATGGCGCGCTCGTGAAACATCTCGCGGCGGTTTTTTTCTTGACTTTCGTAACTGCGGTCGCCCCGCACCCGATCGCCCTTGTAGAGCGCTATTTCCATCCGACGTGGCGATGGTGCCTACCGCTCGCGGCTCTGCTCCTCTACACGATTACGATGCTTCACGACTATACAGAATTCCTGTATTTCCAATTCTGATGGAGGTCCTAACATATGCCATCCGGAAAACGGTTCTCGCTTCTTTTCCTTCTACTGACGCTCATTCCCGTGTACGCCATCGTCGGATATAATATCTGGAATGATACGTCGGGGCTTTTCAACACGGACTTTTCCGTTCCACGCCCGGAGCCCTCCCAGCATTTCATCAAAATGCGGTATCTCATCGAAAATCCCGACAAATACGATGCCTATTGCTTCGGATCTTCCCGCGTTGGGAACATCGACTTGAAAAAAATAGAAGATGGTCACCGTTATTATAATATGACGTATGCAGCTGGCGTGCCCGCCGAATGGCGTGACGATCTCATCCTCCTGCTCCGTCACCATGTCACCATCCACAAGATTCTCATCGGCCTCGATGATCTTTCCTTCCGTGAAGATCCCACGCCTCACAAAAAGGACCTCGTGCGCGTACCTTATCAGGAAAACAATCTGAAAACATATCTGACGTTCCTTTTCCGTACACCCTCCAAGCCATATCGATTTACGCGTCCCCCAAAGGGAGACTATGAATACATGCACCACAGCATCTATGATATTTATGATAGCGGCCGTCCCCTGCATGATGCGCCAGACAAACGTATCGAAGCAAATCTCGAAGGTCATCGCATAAAAGTTGCAAATTCTGTCGCTGGTATCGATTATCCTTACTATCGCCAAGGTAAAATTTTTCCTTACCGAGTCCCACAAGCATTGGAAGAGCTTCAAGAAATCAAGAACCTTTGCGACGAAAATAGCATCGAACTCATCGTCTTCATCAATCCTCATAGTGCCCATGAATATGAGTTCACAGATCCCGACCGCTTCTCAGAATTTCGCCAAGGCTTAGCGAAAATCACGGATTATTATGACTTTAGCGGATTCAACGAAATTACAACCAATGACTATTACTTTTACGAGTGGTCGCATTACCGCCCCATTGCCGGAGATTTGATCATTCATCGTATTTTTGAAATGCCAAAAGAAGCGGAAACAGATTTTGGACGATACGTAAAGCAAGAGCAATGACTATCCCTCATTCTTTCTGTGCCATCATCGCTCCAAAGTCCGCCACGCATCCCCCCCACGACAATCCAACACCAAATCCGGCGAGCAGAACGTGATGGCGGTCTTGCAAACGTCCTTCTTCCGTGAGCGTCGCAAGCGCGTAGGGGATGGAGCCGCCGAGGATGTTGCCGACGTGCGTGATTTCGTTGTAGAACGGGACATCGTCGAGGCCGCAGCGCGTGCGGAGTTTTTCGAGCATGAAGTGGTTCGCCTGGTGGAAGACGACGCCGTCGAGGTCTTGGCGCGTCAGTCCCGTTCTCTCAAGGACTTCATCGACGAGCGGCGGGACGGTGTGCATAGTGAAGCTCGTCATGCCTTTGCCGTTCATGTAGATCTGATAGTTCGAGCGCGTATTGCCGCGCGCGTCGGGCTCGTCATAGACAATCGGCGTCGCGTGCGGCATCTGGCGGCTGCCGCCTGCCGGGATGATCATCGTGTCATAACGCGAGCCGTCCGTGCCGAAGACGAAGCCGTCGAGCAGCGGATGGTCGCTCTCGACCGCCGAGATGAGCGTCGCCGTGCCGCCGTCGCCGAAGAGCGGGCGGATGATGCCGTCTTGCGGATTGATGTAGCGTTCGTAGACACTCGTCGTGAGGAACAGGACATTCTTCGCCATCCCTGTCTCAATGAAGCCCTTTGCCATCGCGAGACCATAGGGATAGGCCGAGCAAGCGAGGCTGAAGTCGAAGGCGCCCGCCGACTGCGGGATGCCGAGCTTGTCCTGCACGATGCAGGCCGTCGTCGGCATGAAATAGTCCGGCGTCTGGACGCAGAGCAAGACAAAATCGATGTCCGTCGGCTGGATATGATACGCTGCAAAAAGCGCTTCGGCTGCACAGATAGCGACATCGCTCGCCGCTTCATCATCTGCCGCGACATGGCGCTCCGCGATGCCGACTTTTTTGCCGATCGGATTCGCCGGATCGTTCTGCTCGATCGCTTCCGGCAGATACGAAGCGACAGCGCGGATAGCTGCATACGTCCCCATCAGATGTCACCCTCGACGCCGTGGCTCTTCAGGAGGTCGCGGATCGCCTCGACGCTCGTGTAATTCATCGGCATGAGATCCGTGCCGTCGAGCGTGATGTGATACTCGTCTTCCATGGCGATGGCGAGCATCTGGATGTCCATGCTGTCGAGCAGGTCGTCCGAAATAAAGTCGTCGCTCTTCGTGAAGTCGGCGTCTTTGTTCGTCGCCTGCAAAAGTTCCATGATGGTTTTCATCTAAAAATTCCTCCTGATTGTCGTGTCTTGAATCGCGTAAAAAATCAAGTTTATTCTAACGCAAAGCACGGCGGTGCGCAACAGGGAAAGCATCCGAAAATGATTCGTGCATTACGCTTCCGGCGCAAAGAATTCGATGATCGTATGGATGGCGAAGTCCATGAGCTTCGGGTCGCGGAACGGGTGGTCGGCGCCGTCCACGGGGATGAACGTGATGACGTTGTTCTCGGCGAATGTTTTGGAATCCTCGATGGGCACGGTCGTGTCGGCCGTGCCGTGGAGGATCATCATATCGTCGGCACAGTCGAAGTATTCATATCTCCGCACGTCGCTCGCGGCGACGTCATCGAACAATTGTTTGTCCACTTTCATCTTGCGCTCCATGCCGATAAGCACGTCCTTGCCCTTCTCGATTTTCTTCCAGTCGTCCTCCGAGACATTCGCTCGCATGAGGTCGTACATGCGGATGCCGGGGCAGCGCAGCGCGATCTTTGTGAAAGGATTGCCGATCTCCGCGATGTACTTGAGCGTGAGATAGCCGCCGAAGCTGACGGAGTAGATGAAGACGTCCTGCGCCTGCAGGGCGTTTTTCGCGTGATCGACCACGAGCGTCAGATACTCCATGCACTCAGGCAGCACGAGCTTTTTGCGCGCGTCCTGCCCGTGGCACGGCCAATCGAACGCGATGACGGCATCCGTCTTGTATTTCGCCGTTTCTTTTTCGGCGAACTTTGCGATGTTCGCACGATCTTTGCTGCCGCCATAGCCGTGCGTGCAGATGACAACGCGCGCGTACGTCCGCGCGTCTTTCTGTGCGAAGAGCTTGCAGCGGACGCTGTAGCCATCCGCATTAATGTCGAAATGTTTTTCCATGGAATTCCCTCCCATTTTTATTTTACCATGTCGGTTTCATGTCAGCAATTGCATCATAGGAAAAGGCAGGCCTCGTTCAGGAGCCTGCCTTTCTATATTCAGTTTTCCTGCTCCATTTCTTCTGCCGCAATCAAATCGTCGCGCAGGCCGCGCATGGCGCGGCGGGCGATGGCGATGGGACAGTCGGGGGAGCAGATTTGGCAGTGGCCGCAGCAGTTCTCGATCGCGTCGAGCGCGGCCTGGACTTTTTCTTTTTGAAGCATGATAGAAGAATGTTCCTTTATTTGTCAACCACAGGGACTTTCGCGCGGATGCCGAGCATGATGACGATGAGGCAGCCGAAAGCCGTCGCGAGGCCGAGCCAGCCGTTCTGCGTGACGCCGTCGACGATGTAGCCGAGGAAGCAGCAGACGGAGACAGTCAGAACGTACGGCAGCTGCGTGCTGACGTGGTCGAGATGGTGGCATTGCGCACCGGCCGAGGCGAGGATCGTCGTATCGGAGATCGGCGACGCATGGTCGCCGCCGACGGCGCCCGAGAGGACGGCCGCGACGCAGACCGTGAGGAGCGCGGCATTTTCCGTGCCGACGATGGCCATGGCGATCGGGATGAGGATACCGAACGTGCCCCAGCTCGTGCCGGTCGCGAACGCGAGGCCGATGGCGACGAGGAAGAAGATCGGCGGCAGAAGCGTCATGACGGTCGCGTTCGAGCTGACGACGGCGCCGACGTAGCCGCCGAGATCGAGGTATTTGTCCGAGCAGATGCCCGAGAGCGTCCACGCGAGGCAGAGGATGAAGATGGCGGGAACCATGGCCTTGAAGCCTTTCGCGAAGCACGCGCAGAACTGGCCGAACGTGATGACGCGGCGCGGCAGGTAAAGAAGGCCCGTGAAGACGAAGGCGATGAACGAGCCGAGCACGAGCGATTTCGCCGAGTCGCAGTCGGCAAACGCGTCCGCGATGGACTTGCCCTCGTGGATGCCGCCCGTGTAGAGCATGCCGTAGACGCAGGCCGCAATGAGCACGACGAGCGGCAGGATCAGATCGTAGATTTTGCCGCTGCCGAGGCCGAGCGCGTCCTCGCCGACTTCCTCATCCGTGTCCTGGTACTCGGGCGGGATGAAGAAATGTTCTTCATTTTCCTGCACGGAGCGGCCCATCGTCGCATAGTCGCGTCCCGTCCAGATGATGAAAAGCATGAACGCGAGCGTGCACCACGCATAGAGGTTGAACGGGATTGTCTGCAGGAACAGCGTGAATCCGTCGATCGTGGAATCTTCCGGCAACGACGAACCAACTGCCGCCGCCCAGCTCGAGACCGGCGCGATGATGCAGACCGGCGCCGCCGTCGCGTCGATGATGTACGCGAGCTTCGTGCGCGCGATCTTGAATTTGTCCGTGACGGGGCGCATGACCGTGCCGACGGTCAGGCAGTTGAAGTAATCGTCGATGAAAATGACGATGCCGAGGAGTGCCGTGAGGATCGAGGCGCTGCGCTTGCCATGGATGACGCGCGCCGCCCACTCGCCATAGGCACGCGTCGCACCGGAGCGCGTGATGGCCGCGACAAGGATGCCGAGGATGACGAGGAAGACGAGGATGTTGACGTTGCCGCCGACCTTGTCCTCCATGACGGCGAACATCGTGAGGATGGATTCGAGGAGGTTGCCGCCCGTAAAGAGCAGCGCGCCCGAGAAAATGCCGATGATGAGCGACATGTAGACTTCCTTCGTCCAGAGCGCGAGGACGATGGTGATGACCGGTGGCAAGATGGACCAGACCGTTTGTGCCATGATGATTCCCACTTTCGTTACAAAATGACAGGTTCTTGAAAAACCATGTCCCTATTGTATAACAATGCTATTATAGAAGCAACGATTTTTCGCAAGTATACAAAAAGCGACCACAGAGAGTCAGTGGTCGCGTAGCTACGTTTGTGCACGAGAGGGATGCGGCGAAGCGATAATAAGAAAAGACGACCGACTGCACGCACTTAACGCCTCCCCCTCTGGGGGAGGTGCCGAGCGAATGCGAGGCGGATAAGCAGACGCACGGCGCTTTAGCGCCGATGCGGTCGCTTATGCAGCTTGCTGCGAAGGGTAGCGCATGGACAAATTCTGTATCCCTATCGAGAGGAATGAGAATCTACTTACGCCGTTACCCTCTCCGACCCCTTCGGGGCCACCTCCCCCAGAGGGGGAGGCGCAATTTGAGTGTCATCCGCACCGACCGATGAAATTACTTTTTAGCAGAGGCCTTAACAAAAGGCATCACTCAAACGGCCAAATTCTTCGAGCGACAACGTCTCCCCCCGCCGCGTCGGGTCGATGCTGGCATGCTCGAGGGCGTCGCGGACTTGTTCTTTCGGGAAGCCGCCGCCTTTGAGGGCGTTCGCGAGCGTCTTCCGGCGCTGGCCGAAGGCGGCTTTGACGACGCGGAAGAACGTCTTTTCGTCGCGGACGACGACAGCGGGCGTCTCGCGGACCTTGCAGGCGATGACGACGCTCATCACCTCGGGCGCAGGGATGAAGCTCCGCGGCGGGACATCGAGGACGATCTCGGGCTCTGTGTAATATTGCACAGCGACGGAGAGCGCGCCGTAGATTTTCGAGCCCGGCTGCGCGACCATGCGGTCAGCGACTTCCTTCTGCACCATCGTCACGAGTTGCGTGATGGGCAAATGTTGTTCCAAAAGTGCCATGAGGATCGGCGTCGTAATGTAGTACGGCAGGTTCGCCGCAACCTTGAACGGGCCTGGCCCCATAATCTCCGGGATGTTGACCTTCAGGATATCGCCCGGCACAATGCGCACGTTGTCGTAGCCTTTGAGTGTCTCGGCGAGGACGGCCGGAAGTTTTTTGTCGAGCTCGACAGCCGTGACCTCGGCGCCCGCTTCCGCAAGGCCTTGCGTCAGCGTGCCGATGCCGGGGCCGATCTCAAGCACGCGGTCGCCTGGCTGCACGCCCGCCGCCGCGACGATGCCGTCGACGATGTTCTTGTCAATGAGGAAGTTTTGGCCGAGCTTTTTGCTGGTATGGAGGCCGAAAGCTTTCAGGATGTGCAACGTGACGTCGCGGTTTGCGATGGTCGGGTGCAAGACTTCTTTCTCTTCTTCGTTCATTCATATGCTCCAGTCATTAACACAGGATATTTCTTCGACTGCACAATCGAGGGTTTAGTCGCGCCCTGCCTCCGACACACCCCCTGCCACTTCGTGGCCCTCCCCCCCCTCGGAGACAATGTCATTAAGTTAAGAGACAGCCCTCCTCCTTGGAGGAGGGACAGGGCCGGCAGGCCCAGGGAGGTGGGGCTTGTAGTTTGTGACTATTCGCAGGCCATCACACAG
>OMWS01000130.1 GCA_900314825.1 uncultured Veillonellaceae bacterium
GATTTTCAAAAAAATGTATCTTCGGCACGATGCATTCATTTTTGACTATGAATGCACAGTTGCCTGTGGATAACTAAAAATCTGTAAGTCTACAAACTGGGTCTCCATTTATAGAGACTTATTTCTTTTCTTCTTCTTTCGCTTCCGCCGGCTGCGTGCCTGCTTTTGCGAAGAGATATGCATAGCGCTGATGGAACTCGTCCTGCGTCATGCGGTAGGCGTTTGCGAGACCCGGATCGTCGAGGTCGCCTTCCTCGAGGCGCATCATGAGGCCGCGCGCGATCTGGTAGTGGACGGACTCGATGTTGACCTTGCGGACTTTCGTCTTGCCCGTGGCCGGATCTTTGATGTCCTCGAAGCGCAGGGGCACGGCCTTGTTGTCCTGGATCGTGATGAGCGCGCTGGAGTCGCCCGCCATGAGGAACTGGACGGCGGAATAGCCGAGCGAACGCGCATAGTCGATGTCGTATGCGATCGGCGCCGTGCAGCGGAGCTCGTAGCCGATTTCCTTATCGATGATCGAGACTTTGATGTCGAGCTTCTTGACCTCGGCGAGGACGGCCTGCTTCAGGATTTCACCGAAGTCGAGCTCGCTGTAACGGATGTGGCCGTGCTCGTCCGTCACGACGTTGCCGAGCTTCTTGAAGTCTTCCGGCGCGATCTTCTCGATGACGCCTTCCGCGATGACGGCGACGCCGTAGTTCTTGCCCGTGAGATAGCGCTTCACGATGGAGCCCGTGATGATGTCGACGACCTGCTGCAGAGGAATTTTGTCCTGCGGGAATTCCTCGGGGATGATCGTCAGCGCGGCGCCGGCGCTGCGGCCCATGCCGAGCGCCAAGTGTCCTGCCGTGCGGCCCATGGCGATCGTGAAGTACCAGCGGTTGTTCGTCGTACGAGCGTCTTCCATGAGGTTTTCGACCTCTTCCGTGCCGAAGGCACGCGCCGTCTCAAAGCCGAATGTCGGCACGCCTTCCGGCAGCGGCAGGTCGTTGTCGATCGTCTTCGGGACGTGCACGACATTGATCGTGCGCCCCATCTTGCGCGCGTAATCGGAGACGGCAGCCGAGCTGTACGCCGTGTCATCGCCGCCGATCGTCACGAGATGCGTAACGCCGAGCTCCGTCAGCGTCTCGACAACCGTGCGGAGGTCGGACTCTTTCTTCGTCGGGTTGAAGCGGCTCATCTTCAGGATGCAGCCGCCCGTCAGATGGATGCGGCTGATATTTTTCGGTTCGAGACGAACGTAGTTTTTCTCGCCGCGTGCGAGGCGCGAGAAGCCGTCATAAATGCCGAGTACGTCCCAGCCATGGCGCGTCGCCTCATTCGTAATGCCCGAGATGACGCTGTTGATGCCAGGCGCAGGCCCGCCACCGCAGACGATAGCAACGACGTTCTTGATTCCGATCATGGAAATATCCCCCTTTGGATTCCTTGTGTACCTTGTGCGTGGTTACGATATGTTTAATTCTCGTTCTTTTCGCAATTTCCTGCTTTTCGTCGTGAATTTCTTGAAAAAATTTAAAACGCGACGTTTCAGAGGTACGTGACGGTCTCGGAAAGCGGCTTGCGCTTGCCGTGATTCGCCAGCGGCTTGCCGGCCGGCACGTCGGCTGCATGGCCGAGATCGAGGAGCATGACGACTTCTTCGTTTTCGGGAAGCGCGAATGCTTCCTTCGCCTTCGCCGGGTCAAAGAAATTCAGCCAGCAGTTCTCGATGCCGTTCGCCGTCGCCGCAAGACAGAGATGCGTCGCGACGATCGTCGCATCCTCGACGCCGCTCGTCACGGCATCGCCTGGATATGTAAACATATTCGTCTTGTCATACGTGACCATCAAGACGACGGGCGCACCATAGCGGCACGGCGTAAGCGCATCAATCTTCTTCAATCCTTCCTCGGACTGGATGACATAGACATGATGCTCCTGCAGATTCTTCGCTGTCGGGGCGAGACGGCCGGCCGCGAGAATCGCGTCGAGCGCTTCCTTCGTGACGGGCGTGCCGTCGTATTTCTTGCATGCGTAACGGTTTTTGATGACGTCATTGAACTCCATGATGATGACCTCCTGATTTGTTCTCATGAACGCATTCACGCTCTGCTTGTTTCCATTCGCAGAACGGATGTTTTGCAAGGCTTGAATTGTAATAGCGTTCGTCGCCCGTGACCTCCGCGCCGAGCCACGCAGGGCGCTCGAAGGGTTCATCCTCCGCGCCAAGCTCCACCTCGGCGACGACGAGGCCTTCGTTCGCGCCGTGGAAGGCATCGATCTCCCACGCATGGCCGTCGGATGCGGGTTCGGTATGGCGCACCTTTTCGATGACGCCAGGCTCGCAGAACGCCAGCATCGCGCGTGCGTCGGCGAGCGGGATTTCATACTCGAACTCCGCCCGCTTCGCCGCGTCCGCGCCGCCATTCTTGCCTTTGACGGTCAAGTATCCCTTCGTCCCCCGAATGCGCACGCGCACCGTGCGCTCCGGCACGGACGACAGATACCCTTGCGCGATCTCGTCGCCTGCCGATTGCGGCTGCCACGACGGCTTTACAAGAAATTTTCGTTCGATTTCTACGCCCATAGAATCCCTCCGTTCAATCCCAGGTCCCCTCTCAGAGGGCAATGTCATTAAGTTAAGAAGTTGGTGAACGCACTAGCCTAAAGCCTCCCACTCTGGGGGAGGTGCCGAGCGAATGCGAGGCGGAGAGGGTCACGCAGTTACAAAATTCACGATTCTGTCGATAGGATAGAGAATCGACAAATGCCGCTACCCTCTCCGACCCCTTCGGGGCCACCTCCCCCAAGGTGGGAGGAGGCTGCTGAAAAAGTTCCTCTGACAGGTCGATTCCTTCCGCAACTTCCTGTATAATGGAAGTACCAATTTGCAGGAGGACCGACCGCCATGC
>OMWS01000012.1 GCA_900314825.1 uncultured Veillonellaceae bacterium
CATTGTGTTCATCCTTTGCGGTTGCGAGTGATTCTGTCAGTATGCCAGAACCGACGTTGACTTGTAAAGGCCTTTTACACAAACTATTTTACACTCCCCACTTTTGAAGCAATTTGCGGAGCACTTGCGTCAACAAGGCGTGAAGGATGATGCGATTCTTTTCATCCAGTTGGATCGCCTGGAAAATGAATATCTGAGAGACTATCATGCATTATATCAAGAGATCATGAAGTTTCGCCGCGAAGGGGAAATGCAGTATATCTTTCTTGATGAAGTACAGATGGTTCCAGAATTTCAAAAGGCCGTCCTTTCTTTGTTTGAACAAGAACAGCTGGATTTGTATCTGACGGGATCGAATGCCAGTTTGCTCTCCGGAGAATTGGCGACGCTGCTTTCCAGGCGTTATGTAGAAATCGCCATGCTGCCGCTTTCTTTTGCGGAGTATTGTAAGCTTACAGGGGCAATGCCATCGCAAGGATGGAATGCGTATTTTCGCTATGGCGGATTCCCGTATCTGCCCCAGATTGAGGGAGAGGATGAAAAGCGGGATTATCTGCAGGGGATTTATCACACGGTCTTGCTCAAGGATATTATCGAACGCCACAAGGTGCAAGATTCCTATGTTTTGGAAAGTATTTTGCGGTTCTTGATGGATAATATCGGAAATCTAACGACATCGAAAAAAATTGCGGACAGCTTGACATCGTTTGGCAGGAAAACAACATCGATGACCGTAGAGAAATATCTGTGTACGCTGGAAGAGGCGTTCATCTTGTACCGCGCCAGCCGTTATGATATTCAAGGAAAGCAGCATTTGAAATTTACGGGAAAGTATTATGTGGTTGACACAGGCCTTCGTTGGCTCTTGCTGGGCAATCGCGGGCGAGATATCGGACATATCTTGGAAAATATGGTATTCCTCGAACTGCTGAGGCGTGGAGCTCATGTCTTCGTCGGCAAGCTTGGAGACAGCGAAATTGATTTCGTGGCAGAAAAAGGCGGCAGCCGTGCATACTATCAAGTATCAGCCAGCGTCTTGGATGAGGTGACCTATGAACGTGAATTTGCGCCTCTGAAAAAGATCAAAGACAATTACCCCAAATTTGTTCTCACGCTCGATACGATGCCCATGGAAGACGAGGGCATTCAGCAGATAAATCTTTTGGATTTTTTGCTTGCATGAATGATATTCGATGAATCGCGTTCAGAACCTTCGCACGTTACAAAAAGGGCGTCTCCTGTCAAAGTGGAGACGCCCTCTTTGTATGTGTGCGTGTTATTTTTTCTTCGGATACACGCCAATCGTGAGTTCATTGATGATCGGCAACGCTTCGCCGAGCTTTCGGAAGAGGACGGCGAGCAGCATCGCGCCGCCGAGGACGGCGCAGTAGAACGCGATAGCGATGCCGCCCGTCATGAGGTGGCCGCTCTTTTGCAATGCGAGCGCGAGGTACGTGATGACGAACGGGTGCACGAGGTAGGCGAAGTACGAATGCTTGCCGAGCGCGTGCAGGATGGGATTCAGTGCCGCCGGGTATTTTTGATACGTGAAGATCGTGAAGAAGAACAGCGAGGCCATGAGCGTGTAGAAGATGCCCTCGGGCGAGAGCTGGTGTGCCGTATTGATGCCGCCCTCCGGCGTCTGGCCTTGCGTGAGGAGCAACCAGTAATAGTAGGCGAGGAGGCTCGCCATGCTGATCCAGAAGAGGACCGTAATCGTCGTGCGACGCGTCTGCATGAAGACTTGGAAGCGCTCGATGTGGACGGCGAGCCAGCCGCCGAGGAGGAAGATGAAGATGTAGTGGAGCACCCAGTAGTTCAGCCGGTACATGAGGATCGGCTTCAGCAGTGAATCGTCCGGCAGGTCGTAAACGAAGATGTTGAACGGCACGGAGTAGCTCGACCAGTAGTCGAAGGCGACTTGGAACACGAGCAGTGTGGCAAGTGCCTTGAGGTCCATTCGCTTGATCATCCAGATCCAGAGCGGCATGAAGAAGTAGAACCACAAGAGGATGACGAGGAAGTACAGCTGGTACTTCGCGACGCCGAAGAACAGGATGCCGCAGAAGTACCAAGGTGACGGGAAGCCCGTGTCGTAGAGCCAGCCGTCATGCACGAGATAGAGGAGCGACCAGACGACGTAGGGAATCAGCACCGTCTGGATTCTCCGCTTATAAAAATGCTTCGCATCGAACGGCGCGTGGATGTCGAGATTGTAAAACAGTCCGAATGCCGAGATGAAGAAGAAGATCGGTACGGAGAAGCGCGTGAAGATCTCGAACAACGCGATGAGGTGCATGTTCGCGGCAGGATTCCCAAGATATTGCGAGCCGACGTGGATACCGATGACGCCCATCATCGAGATGCCGCGGATGTATTCGATGGCCGCGAGGCGCGGCTTTCGTGTTTTTGCGTTCATGTGCTCTGTTATCAGTCACTCAAGATGAAATCGATGTGGACATTTGCCGAAAGCGAGAGGCTGCCGGGCGCGACGGGCGTCTCGGCGTCTTTCGCCATCGCGAGCATCATGTTGCCCGCGAAGCGGCGCGTTTCGAGATAGCCCGTGCTCTCGCTGACGTTCTGCACGCCGATGATTTTTTTGCCGAGGGCATTGGCGATGACGTTCGCCTTGTCGCGCGCGTCGTTCACGGCGCTGCGCAAAGCTTCCTTGCGGACGCCTTGCGTGTTGCTCGCGGAGAAGTCGAGCGACGAGATTTCATTCGCGCCGTGCGAGAGCGCCGCGTCGATGACTTTGCCCGTGAGCTTCACGTCGCGCACGGTGACGATGACGGTGTTGTCGACCGTGTAGCCATTGATTTCGTTTTCATGGCCTTTGTCCTGACGATACGTCGGGCGGAACGAGTAGTTGCGCGTCTGGATGTCCTTGTCGGCAATGCCGAGCGCCGCGATGGCCTTCTGGATTTCGCTCGCGACCCAGGCGTTGTCGTTCTGCGCTTTGCCCGCGTCCGTCGCGTACGTCGTGATGCCGACGGCGACCGTCGCCATGTCGGGCTCGGTATTTGCCGTGCCGCGGCCATCGACGGAAAGGATCGGGCGCTGCGGCTGGTCGGCAGCGTAGGCGGGCGTTGCCATTTGCGGCACGAGGAACGCAGCAGCGAGCGCGCAGGCGCAAGCAAATTTTTTGAGTGAGTTCATCATTTTGAAACAACTCCTTTTCTTCGTTTGAATTGCTCCCTGTATCATACGTTTTTTTGATTCGCTTGTAAAGGACACGATGCTTGTGGTACAATGAAACATAAATATTGTTGTGTTCGAGAAGGAGATGCATGTAATCATGATGGCACTCAATTTCCAGGCTCCGAAGCACAAGAAGATGCTCATGGAGCGCACGAAGAATTGCACGGTTCGTCTCGGCGACGAAAGCGACAAATTCCCGGAGGATTCCATCGTCTGGATCACGACGGGCAAGAAGGGCGAGCCGAAGCACAAGCTCTACACGGCTTACCTCGACAAGGTGCGCGTCAAGACGATGGGCACGCTGACGTCGGCGGACCTCGGCCACCAGAATCCGGAGATCAATTCCGTCGAGGAGCTCGTCGCGGATTTCGAGAAGATCTACAAGCGCCGCGTGCTGAAAGAAGACACGGTCACGGTCATTTATTTCTCCGAGGTGCATGAAGACCTCTGATTGAATATTTTGGAAGCTATTTGCCTTGCGGCAAATGGCTAAGATATCCGTAAGCGCATAAGCGACCTCTAAACGCTAAAGCGTTAAGAGTCTGCTTAGCGCTAACGGCTCTCTTAATGGAGGAACTAATTACATTGAGCAAGCCTGCAAATGAACTTATCCTCGTGCTGGATTTTGGCGGCCAGTACAACCAGCTCATCGCGCGCCGCGTGCGCGAGGATCACGTCTACTGCGAAGTGCATCCGAATACGCTCTCGCTGGAAAAAATCAAAGAGATGGCGCCGAAGGGCATCATCCTGACGGGCGGGCCGAACAGCGTTTATAAAGAAGATTCCGCAACGTGCAGCCCCAATCTCTTCCGCCTCGGCATCCCTGTGCTCGGCATCTGCTACGGCTCGCAGCTCATGGCGCATTTGTTAGGTGGAAAAGTCGAGACGGCGCCGACAAGTGAGTATGGCAAGACGGAAGTCACGATCAAGGCGGAAGGCAAAGCGTCAAAGCTGTTCCAGAATGTCGATGAAAAGACGATCTGCTGGATGAGCCACACGGACTACATCGCAAAAGCGCCCGCAGGCTTCACGGTCACAGCCGAGACGCCCGTGTGTCCCGTCGCCGCGATGGAGAACGCAGAGGAAAAGCTCTATGCCACGCAGTTCCATCCCGAGGTCATGCACACGGCGCAGGGAAGAGAGATGCTGAAGAACTTCGTCTACGATGTCTGCGGCTGCCAGGGCGACTGGAAGATGGACTCATTCGTGAAGACGACGGTCGCCGAGCTCAAGGAGAAAATCGGCACGGGCCGTGCGCTCTGCGCGCTGTCGGGCGGCGTCGATTCGTCCGTCGCGGCCGTGCTGCTCTCGAAAGCTATCGGCAAGCAGCTGACGTGCGTCTTCGTCGATCATGGCCTGCTCAGGAAGAACGAGGGCGACGAGGTCGAGGCGGTCTTCGGCCCGGACGGCCCGTATGATGTGAATTTCATCCGCGTCAACGCGAAAGACCGCTTCTATGCGAAGCTCAAAGGCGTGACGGAGCCGGAGCGCAAGCGCAAGATCATCGGCGAGGAATTCATCCGCGTCTTTGAAGAAGAAGCGAAGAAGATCGGCGCCGTCGATTACCTCGTGCAGGGCACGATCTATCCCGATGTCATCGAGAGCGGCCTTGGCAAATCCGCCGTCATCAAGAGCCATCACAATGTCGGCGGCCTGCCGGACTACGTCGATTTCAAGGAGATCGTCGAGCCGCTCCGCCTGCTCTTCAAAGACGAAGTGCGCGCCGTCGGCCGCGAGCTCGGCATCCCGGATTACCTTGTGAACCGCCAGCCGTTCCCAGGGCCCGGCCTCGGCATCCGCATCATCGGCGAGGTCACGGAGGAAAAGGTCAAGATCGTGCAGGAAGCCGATGCGATTTACCGCGAAGAAGTCGCGAAAGCAGGCGCGGACAAGGGCCTCGGCCAGTATTTCGCCGCGCTGACGAATATGCGTTCCGTCGGCGTCATGGGTGACGGGCGCACGTATGACTACGCGATTGCGTTGCGCGCCGTCGAGACGAGCGATTTCATGACGGCCGAGAGCGCGAAGCTGCCGTGGGACGTTCTCTCCGTCGTCACGAGCCGCATCGTCAACGAGGTCAAAGGCGTGAACCGCGTGCTCTACGATTGCACGGGCAAGCCGCCGGCGACGATCGAGTTCGAGTAATTTTACGCCTCCCCCTCTGGGGGAGGTGCCCCGAAGGGGCGGAGAGGGTAGCGACGTAACGAGATTCTCGGACGTTGCTACCCTCTCATTATGACAGAGAAGGAGAATGTCATTTATGAGAATCAATGGCCTGAGCGTGGGCATGTGTGCGTTGTATATCGCGGTCGGCGCGATCGTCGGCGGGCTCGTCAGCGTGTTGATCCGAAATGTGGATGCGCTGGCAGGGCTTGCGCCGTATCTTACGAGCGAGACGCCGGTGTTTTCCATCGCGCCGTTCACGCTCGATCTGTTCGTGTTCCAGATCACGCTCGGCCTCGCGTTCACGCCGAACCTCATGGCAGGCATCGGCATGGTGCTCGGCTTCCTCGCGTTCCGGAAGTTCTGACATTCTAGCGAAATCAGGTGAAGCATATGGAACCCATCATCTTGGCCTCGGGTTCGCCGCGCAGGCAAGAGTTGTTAAAACAAATCGGTGTGCCGTTCGAAGTTGTGAAGAGCGCTGCGGAAGAATTAAAGAAGCTGCCGAAGGGGAAAGACGGTCCAGCGAATCTTGTCATTGAGAACGCAAAACGAAAAGCAGAAGATGTCATTTGTCGATATCCAGATCGCAAGATTCTTGCGGCAGATACCATCGTGTATCATGAAGGAAAAGTTTATGGAAAGCCGAAGAATGAAGAGGATGCCAAAGAAATGCTTCGTGAACTTTCGGGAAGAACGCACCATGTTCTGACAGGCGTTGTCCTCTTGTGGGATGATGAAACAAAACCGAATGTTTTGCAGAGGATCGCTGGTGCAGAGGACACGTTGGTTACATTCAGCAGGCTTTCGGAACAAGAGATTGCAGATTATGTAGCAACTGGGGAACCCATGGACAAGGCAGGGGCATATGCAATCCAGGGGCGGGCGGCAGCATTCATTCCCCAAATCAACGGATCGTTCTCCAATGTTGTTGGTTTGCCGCTCCATGATGTTGTCTCCATCTTGAAACAAGCGGGGGCGATGTAAATGACGATCATGGTGCGCGACTTGCCGATGGAGGAACGGCCGCGGGAAAAACTCTTGAAATACGGTTCGTCGTATCTCAGCAACACGGAGCTCCTCGCAATTCTCTTGCGCACGGGCGTGAAGGATAAATCCGTCATGCGCGTCGCTGAAGAAGTGCTGTCGCATTTCGAGGGGCAGGGGCTGTCGGGGCTCGCGCATATGTCGCCGCAGGAGCTTGCAAAGATCAAGGGCGTCGGCCCGACGAAGGCCGTGACGATCCTCGCGGCGGTCGAGCTCGGGCGGCGGCTTGCTGTGCGCGCGGCGGAGTCCATCAGCACGGTCGGCGGCCCGGAGGATGCCGCGCACTATGCGATGCCGCGCTTCCGCTTCGAGCAGCAGGAGCATTTCGCCCTCATGACGCTCGACACGAAGAATCACATCACGGGCTTTTTTGATCTGACCGTCGGCACGCTGACGGCGTCGCTCGTCCATCCGCGCGAAGTCTACCGCAAGGCCATCCAGCAGTCGGCGGCCGGCATCATCGTCTTTCACAATCATCCGAGCGGCGATCCCTCGCCCAGCCGCGAAGACATCGCCGTGACGGAGCGCCTCGCGAAGAGCGGAAAAATCCTCGGCATCGACTTTTTGGACCATATCATCCTCGCACATGATACCTTCGTCAGCCTCAAAGAAGAGGGAATCGTGCCTTGACACCACGGAGTTCGTCTTTCATCATCGTGCTTACAGATTTTTTTTGTAATCTGTGGTAGAATGAAAAAACTTGTGGTAGAATGTCTCTGTTATAAATCCGTAGAGCAGTCCTTGAAGGGAGTTTTTGATACATTATGTGGAGTCTTTTTGGTGGTTTGTCGCATGACATGGGCATCGACCTCGGCACGGCGAATACGCTCGTGCACGTGAAGGGGCGCGGCATTGTGCTGCGCGAGCCTTCCGTCGTCGCGATCAAGAGCGACACGGGTGACGTGCTCGCCGTCGGCGAGGAAGCGAAGCAGATGATCGGCCGCACGCCGGGCAACATCGTCGCGATCCGCCCGATGAAGGACGGCGTCATCGCCGACTTCGATGTCACGCAGGCCATGCTGAAATATTTCATCCGCAAAGCCATGAACACGAAATCGTTCGTGCGCCCGCGCGTCGTCGTCGGCGTGCCGTCAGGCGTTACGGAAGTCGAGAAGCGCGCCGTCATCGATGCGGCGCAGCAGGCGGGCGCGCGTGAAGCATACCTCATCGAGGAGCCGATGGCAGCCGCGATCGGCGCCGGCCTCCCTGTCGAGGAAGCGACGGGCTCCATGGTCGTCGACATCGGCGGCGGCACGACGGAGATCGCTGTCATTTCCCTCGGCGGCATCGTCACGAGCCGTTCCATCCGCATCGGCGGCGACGAAATGGATTCGTCCATCGTGCAGTACATCAAGCGCATGTACAACCTCATGATCGGCGAGCGCACGGCCGAGGAAATCAAGATCAATATCGGCACGGCCATCGTGACGCCGGAAGCGGACAAGACGATGGAGATCCGCGGCCGCGACCTCGTCTCCGGCCTGCCGAAGACGCTGACGATCGAGGCGAAAGAGATCCGCGAAGCGCTCGACGAGCCGATTTTCAAGATCATCGACGCCGTGAAATCGACGCTCGAGAAGACGCCGCCGGAGCTCGCAGCCGACGTCATGGATCATGGCATCATGATGACGGGCGGCGGTGCGCTGCTCACGAATCTCGACAAGCTGCTCTCGAAAGAAACGGGCATGCCGGTGCTCGTCTCGGAAGATGCGCTGTCGTGCGTCGGCGAAGGCACGGGCAAGTCGCTTGAGAACATCGAGCTTCTGAAGCGCGTCGTCATGACCTCGAAGAAGTTGAGACAGTAAGATGGGAAATCGCCTCAGGAGAGATAAAAACGACAACCGGCGCACCTGGGCGCTCCTCTTTGTCTTCGTGAGCGTTTTCTGCATTATTTTCTTTGCAGCCCAGGGCAGATTCCAGACGCCGGTGCTCGCCAAGACGGTCGGTACGATCGCCGCGCCCTTCCAGAAGGCCGTGTCGTGGGTCGAAAGCCAGCTGAGCTTCGTCACGAGCAACGTCTGGGAAATCATGACGGTGCATCAGCAGAACAAGATGCTGCGCAGCGAAGTCGACCAGCTGCGCATCCAGAACCTTCAGGCGAGCGAGTACGCGGCCGAGAATGCGCGCCTCCGTGCGCTCCTCGGCTACAAGCAGGCTGCGTATCAGTTTGACCTTGTTGCGGCGCGCGTCATCGGGCGCGAGGCGGACAGCTGGTCGCACATGATCGTCATCGACCGCGGCACGGCGGACGGCGTGCAGGAAAACATGCCGGTCGTGACGGAAAAAGGCCTCGTCGGCCATGTCGTCGAAGCGGGGCCGAACTATGCGAAAGTGCAGCTGATCCTCGACCCGCGTTCGTCCGTCGGCACGCTCGTGCAGCGTGCGGAGTCGCGCGTCGTCGGCATCGTCGAGGGCGATCCGACGAATCCGACCATGCCGCGCATGGTGAACGTGCCGAAGAATGCCGACATCCAGGAAGGCGATGTCATCGTGACGTCGGGCTTCGGCGGCATGTACCCGAAAGGCCTCGTCGTCGGCCTCGTGTCGTCGCTCGAAAATGATGAAGCGGGACTCCTCAAGATTGCACTTCTCGAACCTGCGGTCGATTTCCAAAAACTCGAAGATGTCGCGGTCATCGTCGCGTCGCGCGAAGCGCCGCCCGAACCCATGAAAACGCCGCAGCAGACACCGGGCACGGAAACGGATCCCGCCGCCGAGGCTGCGCAGCAGAAAGCGGCGGCAGCAGGGACGAGCGCTAACGCAGCACCGGCGGCGCCTGCACCCGCAGCGGCGCCAGCAACCCCCCAGGCAGGTGGCGCGAAGTGAAAGTTTTCCTCAAATGGGCCGCGCTCGTGCTCGGCCTCTACGTCATCCAGTCATCGCTTCTTGCAAGGTTGGCGTTTCATGGCGCGAGCGTCGATTTTTTGCTGCTGTTCGCCGTGTCGTTCGGCTTCATCCGCGGCATGCGGCTCGGCGTGCTGATGGGCTTTCTCGTCGGGCTTCTGCAAGACCTCTTGTCCGGCACGTTCTTCGGCATGAACATCTTGACGAAGATGCTCGCTGGGCTAATCGCAGGCCTGCTGTCTGACCGCGTGTTCAAGGAGCAGATGTTTTTGCCGGTCGTGTCTTCCGTCGTCGCAGCGGTCGCCAGCTATTTCATTTTAGCCGTGCTTATGCTATTATTAGGGTATCGCTTCAATCTGGCCGTGCACGCAGGCTACACGCTTCTGCCGTTCGTCGTCTGCCAGTTGGTTTTTTCCTATCCGGTACATGTGCTCACGCGCCGGGTCAACGAATGGACGAGGGAAAAACAATAATTCCGTAGATCGTCTTTTTGGCGCCCCGCATTTTGTTGGGGTGCTTTCTTTGCTTTTATCATCATGCAGCTGCATGATCTAGGAGAGATATTTTGGTCGAAAATGAAGGGTACGACGGGTTTCCCGCCCGTCTTCGCGTCCTCGGCATCCTCATGGTGCTCGTCATCGCCGTGCTCATCGGCCGCGCCGGGTATCTTCAGATTTATGACGGGGACTATTACGCAGGGCTCGCGGACGGCAACCGCATCCGCATCATCCCTTCCATGGCGCCGCGCGGCACGTTTTACGACCGCAATGGGCAGCTCCTCGTGACGAACCGGCCGGGCTTCACGGTGTCGCTCCTGCCGCTGACGTCGCCGATCAAGGATGATGTCATCGCGCGCGTGTCGGCGCTCGTGCACGTGCCGGTCGAGGACATCAAGGAAAAGATCGCCGCGCACAGCGGCTTTGATCCGATCCGCATCAAGACGGACGTGACGCCGGACATCGTTTCCATTATCGAAGAACAAAAAGATCTCTACCCGGGCGTCATGATCGAGAACCAGCCGATCCGCGACTACGTGTTGAAGCAGGAAGGCGCGCACACATTCGGCTACGTCAGCGAGATCAATGATCAGGAGCTCGAAGACAAGAAGGATCAGGGCTACAAGTCCGGTGACATCATCGGCAAATTCGGCCTCGAGAAAATCTATGATCCGTATGTGCGTGGCCAGGATGGCGGCGACCAGGTCGAGGTCGATGTCTCGGGCAAGCCCGTGAAGCGCCTCGGGCGAAAAAGCCCCGTGCCGGGCAATGATCTCGTACTGACGATCGACAAAGACCTCCAGACGGCGGCGGAAAAAGCCGTCGATGACCGTCTGGCCATGATCCATGCCTCGGCGGCTGCTGCTGTCGTCATGAACCCGCAGACGGGCGAAGTGCTCGCGCTCGTGTCGCGTCCGGCGTTCGATCCGAACCTCTTCGCGCACGGCATCTCGTCGAAAGACTGGTCGGCGCTCAATAACAACCCGTTCCACCCGATGGACGACAAGGCCATCACAGGCGAATATCCGCCGGGCTCGACGTTCAAGATCGTCACGGGTACGGCGGCGCTGGCGGCCGGCAAGGTCTCGCCCGAGGAAAAAATCCTCGATACGGGCCATCATTGGATCATCCCGAAAGGCAACTCCGAAGGCGAGGCGCTCGGCTGGATCAATTTCACGGAAGCGCTCGCGCATTCGGATAATGTCTATTTCTATGAAATGGGCAACCGCCTCGGCATCGACACGCTGGAAAAATACGCGCGGATGTTCGGCCTCGGCAAGCGCACGGGCATCGACCTGCCGTATGAGGCGGATGGCCTCGTCGCGAACCGCAAATACAAGGAAAAGAACTTTGAAGATGGCGAGTGGTATCTCTCCGAGACGTTCGACGCCGCCATTGGCCAGGGCTTCAACCTCGTGACGCCGCTCCAAGCAGCGATGGTCATGGGCGAGATCGCGGCGGATGGCAAGCGCTTCAAACCGCACCTCGTGAACCGCATCCAGACGCAGGACGGCGTCCTCGTGAAATCGTTTGAGCCCGAGCTCCTCTCGACGCTCGACGTGCCGGCGAACGTGATCCAGCTCGTGCAGGAAGGCCTGCACCAGGTGACGAAGATCGGCACGGCGGCCTCGACGTTCCGCGGCTTCCCCGTGGATATCGCGGGCAAGACGGGCACGGCGGAGAACTCGCAGGGTCGCGACCACGGCTGGTTCGTGGCCTATGGGCCGTTTGACAACCCGAACATCGTCGTCGCCGTCATCGTCGAGCAGGGCGGTTTCGGTGCGCAGTCGGCCGTGCCGATCGGCCGCGAAATTCTCGAGGCCGCGTTCCACGTCGGCCGCTATGCGCCGGAAGCGCAGGCGGCAGCGGCCGCGGAAGCGGCGAAGAAAGCGGCAGGGCAGAAGCAATGACATGGCGTTTGACGGAATCGTTTTTCAGAAAGGAAAGGCTGGAACCATGAGTGACGAAATCGTAAGGATCAAGGGGACGAAGTCCGGCCTGCAGCTGCTGTTCGCCGCTGGCGCGACGTACAGCGAGATCGAGGCCGAGATCCGCGACAAGCTCGCGAAAGGCTCCGGCTTTTTCTGCCGTGGCACGGTCATGCACGCCATGGAAGGGTCGCTCGAAAAAGACGAGATGGAACAGCTGCGGAAGCTGTTTCACGATGCCGGCGTCATCTTCAGCGTCACGCGTCGCCATTTCGGCAAGGAAACGGAACAGGCCAAAGAGCAGCGTGAGAAGGTTGTTGAGCAGACGTCAGCGGAGCCCGCGCAAGCTGCCGTTCCAAAACAGCCGGATGATGACGCGGCCATGCAGATGGTCATCGTGAACCGGACGCTCCGCGGCGGGCAGGAAGTCCGCACGAAGAGCTCTGTGCTCGTCGTCGGCAATGTGAATCCCGGTGCGCAGATCATCGCGGGCGGCAGCATCGACATCCGCGGTACGTGCCGCGGCATGGTGCACGCTGGCGCGTTCGGCAACCAGAATGCGTTCGTCGTCGCCGATCACCTCATGCCGACGCAGATCCGCATCGCGGATCTCATTGCGCGCTCACCCGACACGGCGCCCGGCGATCTCGAGAAGACAGCGCGCCCAGAGCGTGCGTCCATCAAGGACGGGCAGATCGTCATCGAGCCGATCGAGCGTTAATATCACGTTCATCTTGAAACAACCGAACCACATTCGTACCATATCCATCGTCCAACCACGAGAAAGGCAGGAACACATCAGATGAGTGAAATTATTGTCATCACGTCCGGCAAAGGCGGCGTCGGCAAGACGACGACAACGGCGAACCTCGGCATGGGCCTTGCGATGCGCGGCAAGAATGTCGTGCTCATCGACACGGATACGGGCCTCCGCAACCTCGACCTCCTCCTCGGCCTCGAGAACCGCATCATGTACGACCTCATCGACGTGACGCAGGGCCGCGTGCCGTACAAAAAGGCGCTCGTGCGCCACAAGAAGGTCGAGAACCTCTACCTGCTGCCGACGTCGCAAGTCAAGGACAAGAGCGCCGTCAATCCCGAAGAGCTCGTGAAGCTCTGTCAGGAACTGCGCAAGGAGTTTGACTACATCCTCATCGACTGCCCGGCTGGCATCGAGCAGGGCTTCCAGACGGCCATCGCGGCGGCAGATGTCGCCATTGTCGTGACGATGCCGGAGATCTCGGCTGTGCGCGATGCCGACAAGATCATCGGCGAGCTCGGCCGCGCCGACAAGGAAAACATCAAGCTCATCGTGAACCGCATCCGCCCGCAGATGGTCGAGGCCGGCGACATGCTCGACATGGCGGACATCAATGATATCCTTTCCATCGACTGCATCGGCCAGGTGCCGGATGACAAGATGGTCATCACGAGCACGAACCGCGGCGAACCGTGCATCACGATGGACAAGTCCACGGCCGGCCAGGCGTACCGCAACATCGTCGGCCGCATCCTCGGCGAAAAGATCCCGTTCATGACGTTCCCGAAAGAGGGCGGCTTCCTCTCTCGTCTCAAGCGCATGTTCGGAATGTAAGGGGGAAGAAGGATGCTGAAAGCACTCATGAAAATTTTCGGAAAGCAGGAGCCGTCGGGCAAAGTCGCGCGCGACCGCCTGAAAGTCGTGCTGATCCACGACCGCGCCGCCGTCTCGCCTGAAATCATGGAGCACCTGAAGCAAGACATCCTCGGCGTCGTTGCGAAATACATCGACATCAACCCGCAGGAAATGGACATTTCTCTTGAAAAAGACGAGGATTCTGTTGCGCTCGTCGCGAACATCCCCGTCACGAATCTCCGGCACGGTGGAAGACGTTGAACAAGAAAATCTTCAAGCGGCTCGATATGCCGCTCGTCCTCGCGACGGCGGGCATCCTCATCATGAGCCTCGTCATCATCGGCAGCGCGACGCACATCAATTCGCCGAGCGAGGAACGCTACTGGTTCGTCCAGCGGCAAGGCTTGTTCGCGCTCATGAATGTGGCGTTCGCGGCGTTCCTCATGAACTTCGACTACAAGATGCTCGCGGGCTACCGGAAGAAGCTCTACATCTTCAATCTCGTCATGCTGCTCGCCGTCATGCTCGTCGGCCAGTCCGCGCTTGGCGCACAGCGCTGGATCGTCATCGGCCCGATCAGCCTCCAGCCGTCCGAGTTCTCGAAGCTCATCATGATTGTCTGCCTTGCCGGCATGATGGAAGAGCGCGTCGGTCATCTCAATACTTTGCATGACCTCTTGCCCATTGCGGCGTACGTCGGCGTGCCGTTCCTCCTCGTCTTGAAGCAGCCGGATCTTGGCACGTCACTCGTCTTTATGGCGATCTTCTTTGGCATGATCTTCGTTTCGGGCATCCGGTTGCGTCTTTTGGGAGGCATCTGTGCGGCCGGGGTCGCGGCCATGCCGATTCTATGGCATTTTTTGAAAGACTATCAAAAAATGCGCATCATGGTCTTCATGGATCCGAACGTCGATCCCCTCGGCTCCGGCTATCACATCATCCAGTCAAAAATTGCGATCGGCTCGGGCATGCTGTTTGGCAAAGGGCTGTTCCATGGCACGCAGAGCCAGCTGAACTTTTTGCCGGAGAACCATACGGACTTCATTTTTGCTGTCGTCGGTGAGGAACTCGGTTTCATCGGCGCGGCGTTCTTGCTGCTCCTTTATCTCGTCGTGCTCTGGCGCGGCGTGCAGATCGCGCGTGACGCGGCGGATACGTTTGGCCGTCTGCTCGCCGTCGGCATCACGTCGATGATCGCGTTCCACGTGCTCGTCAATGTCGGCATGACGATGGGCATCATGCCCGTCACCGGTATCCCGCTGCCGCTCATGAGCTACGGCGTCAGCTCGCTGACGACGAACATCATGTCGATCGCGATCCTCCTGAACATTCACCAACGAAAGCAGAAACTGTTATTCTAGACAGATGCAACACAGGGGCGGCTCGCCGCCCCATTTTTCATAAGGAGAACGGAACAAATGGTACACCTCGACCCCAGCGTGCTGCAGAGCGTGGAAAAGCCGGCGCGCTATACGGGCAGCGAATGGAATGCGGTCATCAAAGACCACGCGGACGTCAAGTGCACGTTCGCGCTCGCGTTGCCGGATGTCTACGAAGTCGGCATGAGCAACCTCGGCCTCGCGATTCTCTATGAAATCTTGAACAGCCGCAAAGACGTCGCGGCCGAGCGCGTCTATGCGCCTTGGACGGACATGGAAAAGATCATGCGAGCACAGGGGATTCCTTTGTACTCGCTCGAGACGAAAACAGAAATCAAAAACTTTTCGTTTCTCGGATTTTCTTTGCAGTATGAGATGATTTATTCGAACGTGCTGAACATGCTCGACCTCGCGGGCATCCCTTTGCACGCAGCAGACCGCACGATGGACGATCCGTTCGTCGTCGGCGGCGGGCCATGCGTGTACAACGTCGAGCCCGTCGCCACGTTTTTCGATTTCTTCGTCGTCGGCGAAGGAGAAGAAGTTATCACGGAGATTTGCGACGTCTATGAAGCGTGGAAGGCGGACGGCTGCCCGGACGGGCGGCGCGGTTATTTGCGGCGCTTGCTGGATGTTGACGGCATCTATGTTCCATCGTTCTATCGGGACGCGTACGATGAAGACGGTCATTTCGTTGCGTTGACACCACTCGACGAAGCAGCAAAACCCGTCATCTACAAGCGCGTCGTCAAGGACATGGACAAGGTGAAGTCCGTCGAGCATCCCGTCGTGCCGTACATGAACATCGTGCACAACCGCATCATGCTCGAACTCTTCCGTGGCTGCTCGCGCGGCTGCCGTTTCTGCCAGGCCGGCATCTGCTATCGCCCGGCACGCGAGCGCACGGAGGAGCACTTGCGCGAGATGGCGCGCGGCCTCGTCGATGTCTCGGGCTACGACGAGATGAGCCTGACGTCGCTGTCATCGGCGGATTATTCGTGCCTCGGCCGTCTCGTCGATGATCTCATGGACGAGTTCCGCCATGAAAAAGTCAGCTTTTCGTTGCCGTCGCTGCGCATCGACAGCTTCAGCATCGACCTCGCGCACAAGATGCAGCAGGTGCGCAAGTCCGGCCTGACGTTTGCGCCCGAGGCGGGCACGCAGCGCCTGCGTGACGTCATCAACAAGGGCGTGACGGAGGAAAATCTGTTGATGGCTTGCGGCGCGGCGTTCCGCCAAGGCTGGAAGCAGGTCAAGCTCTATTTCATGATGGGCTTGCCGACGGAGACGGACGAAGATGTCATCGGCATCGCGGAGCTCGCGAAAAAAGTCGTCGATCTCTACACGGAGATCAAAGGCAAGCGCGGCGTCAAAGTCACGATTTCCGTCGCCTGCTTCGTGCCGAAGCCGTATACGCCGTTCCAATGGTTCGGCCAGGTGCCGCTTGCAGAATTCGAGCGTCGCCAGCAACTTCTGAAAGAGCACATCACGGATCGCGCGATCACGTTCAACTATCACGACGCGCGCCTGTCCGTCATCGAGGGCGCGTTTGCGCGCGGTGACCGCCGCCTCGCTCGTGTGCTTGAGCAGGCGTGGCATGACGGCGCGAAGTTCGACGGCTGGAGCGACCTGTTCCAGAACGACATCTGGCATGAAGCGTTCGAGAAATGCGGCCTCGACATCAAAGACTACGCCGAGCGCACGCGTTCGTTTGACGAGCCTTTGCCATGGGAAATCACGTCGCCGGGCGCGACGAAAGACTTTTTCCTGCGCGAGTGGAAAAAAGCGATGGCGGCCGAGCTCACGGAAGACTGCCGCCGTGGCAAATGCAGCGCCTGCGGCATCTGCCCGACGCTCGGCGTCCATGTCATTGACTACAAAAAACAGGAAGGCGCGCGCGGCGCACTCCAAGAAAAATTCGTGCCGCAGCCGGTTCATCCCGAGGATGGCAGCAAACAGCAGCCACCGGTCTACTGGTATCGCGCGCGCATCACGAAGGACGCGGACGTGCGCTTTGTCTCGCATCTTGAGTATGCGGACGTCTTCATCAAGGCGTTCGACCGTGCGAAGCTCCCGATGGCGTATTCCGAGGGTTTCAATCCGCACATGAAGATCGCATTCGGCTCGGCGCTCGCCGTCGGCGTGTCGAGCGAGGCGGAGTACATGGATTTCGCACTCCGGAAGCCGCTCGCACAGCCCGAGGTCTTTGACCGCCTGCGCGCACAGCTGCCGCCAGGGATTCGCGTGTTGAAGCTGCGACCAATCAAGGGCAAGCACATCGCGCTGATGACGCAGGCCGACGAGGCAAGCTATCGCATTCGTGTTCCATTGCATGAAGAATTATCTGAAATCAACGCCGAACAAGCAGCACAAGCAGCTATCGCGCGTTTCAATGCGGCAACAAGCGTCACTTACACGCGCGTCACACCGAAAAAGACGCGCACGAAGGAAATCAAGAACTACTTGACGGCGCCGCTTCATGCAAACATTCAGGACCATATGCTAGAGATGAAGCTTTCCACGAAGATTTTGGAGAGCACGGGTAGCGTGAAGCCGGGAGAAATCCTCGAAACGCTCGCAAAGCAATTCGCCTTGCCGATCAACGTGGCAGAAGCGGATATTCATCGCACTTCCTTAACGGGGAAAGGAAAGGATCTTATTGATTATGCATAATCGAAAGAAAGAGAGCCTTTCAACCATGCAGCCCCCCTCTCAGATAGGCAGACTCTTAGCGCTTCAGCGCTTAGAGGCCGCCTATGCCGCTTGCGGCTGGGGGGGCGGACCGCGACAGCGGTGGGGGGAGTCCCTTGTAGGATGTAACAATCAGTACATTGTATCTTCCGCAGGTGCGAGAGGAGAAGGCAAATGAAGTCTATCCTTTTGAACATCGTCCCGGAAGAAACGCGTATGGCGATCGTGGAGGACGGCGAGCTCCTCGCCGTCGAAGTCGAGCGTGCGTCGCATGCGCATCTCGTCGGCAACATCTACAAGGGACGCGTGCAGAATGTCCTGCCAGGCATGCAGGCCGCGTTTGTCGATATCGGTCAAGAAAAGAATGCATTTCTCTATATTGGCGACGGCGCGCCGCATGATGTGCCGAAAGCGCTGGCCAAAAACAGCAAGCATGAAAAGTTCCACGTCGGCCAGAACGTCATGGTCGAGATCATCAAGGACGCAACGGGAACGAAAGGCCCGCGCGCCACGACGCATCTCTCCATCCCCGGGCGCAACCTCGTGCTCATGCCGACGGCAGCGTACACGGGGCTCTCGCGCCAGATCGAAGACGAGGCCGAGCGCAGCCGCCTGCACGCACTCGCGGAGCGTTACGCGCCCGAAGGCATGGGGCTCATCGTCCGGACGGCAGCAGAAGGGCTCAGCGAAGACGCGTTCGCTTCAGACGCGACGTATCTCGCGAACCTCTGGGCATCCATCGCGCGCAAGTTCCAGCACACGCACGCGCCGGCGCTTTTGTATCGCGATGCGGATTTGCTCGTGCGCATCGTGCGTGATCGCTTCAGCGAGGACATAGACGAGTTCATTATCGATGACAAGGCTGCGTGCGAACGCGTGCGCGAGCTCGTTGGTTTCCTTTCGCCAACACTTGTGGAACGTGTGAAGTTCTACGATGGACGCACGCCGCTGTTCCAACAATATGGCATCGAGCAGGAAATCGAGCACGTCGGCGCGCGCGTTGTCGAGCTGAAGTCGGGCGGCTTCCTCGTCATCGACAAGACGGAAGCGCTGACGGTCATCGACGTCAACACGGGAAAATACGTCGGCAAGACGAATCTCGGCGACACCGTTTATCAGTTGAATCTCGAAGCGGCAACAGAGATCCTCAAGCAGCTGCGCCTGCGCGACATCGGCGGCATCATCATCGTCGACTTCATCGACATGGACACGGCGGAGCAAAAAGCAGAGCTGCTTTCCGTCCTGCGCGATGGCGCGAAAAATGATCGCGCGAAGACGAATGTCATCGACATCACGGCGCTCGGCCTCGTCGAGATCACGCGCAAGAAGTCGCGCTCGAATTTCGAGAGCGTCGTCTACAGCGAATGCCCGACATGCCACGGCCGCGGCCGCATCGAGTCGCCTGAGACGGTCTCCATCCGCATCAGCCGCGACATCCGCCGCATGGAGCACAAGAACCACGCGAAGAATGGCTACGAGATCGCCGTCCACGAGACCGTCGCCGAAGAACTCCGGCAGAACCAGCTCATGATGAACCTCGCCGCCGAATTCGGCACGGATATCAAAGTCATCGTGCAGCCCGGCATTCATCCTGAGACGTACACGATCTTGCAACAGGTGTGAATTCCGCACCCTCTTGTAACTTATCAAAAGAAATGGTAGGATAACAAAGGATTTCTTTGAAATTTTATTTTTATAGAAAAGAGACTTATAAACAATGAGCAAAAAACAATTGACGGCCGCCCTTTTGAGTGCGGCGATCCTGACGACTTCGATTCCAGCGTTTGCGGCGGAGGCCGTGACGACGCAGACGGGCGCGGTGACGACCACGCAGGCCGCGACGAACACGACAGCAACGACGAACGCAGAGGCGCAGGCAACAACGAGTACGCCCGTTACGACGGAAACGCAGACGGCACAGCCAGCGAAGACGGAAACGACAACCACCACGATAGAGACGACCGCTACGTCCGCGAAGACGGAGACGAAGGCGCCGGTCGATGAGGAAGCGCTCCTCGACAGCCGCAAGATCAGCATCAACCTTGCGGCGCGCTCGCTGGCTGTCTACGAAGGCTCGAACCGCATCCGCCTGTATCCCATCGGCCCGGGCAAGGAATCGACGCCGACGCCGGTCGGTTATTTCAAAGTCGAGTCGAAGGACCTCAACCCGACGTGGACGGATCCGGACGATCCCGAATACTCCATCCCGTCGGGCGAGTCGAATCCGCTCGGCTACCGCTGGATGGAGTTCCAGGGCAACTACGGCATCCACGGCACGAACAAGCCGGAGTCCATCGGCCATTACGTGTCGAACGGCTGCATCCGCATGAATGAAAAAGACGTCGAAGATGTCTTCAACCTCGTGAAAGTCGGCACGCCTGTCGAGATCACGTACAACCGCATCGTCGTCGAGAAGACGCCGGACGATCAGGTCGCGTTCTACATTTACCCTGACGGCTATGACCGCCAGGCGCTCGATGTCGCGGAAGCGACGAAATGGCTCAAGGGCTATGGCGTGCAGAATTTCATCAGCGACGAGGACATCGAGAAAAAAATCGCCGCCTCGGATGGAGAGCCGACGTACATCGGCAAGGTCTACAACATCACGGTCAACGGCAAGAAGCTCGAGAACAAAGCGGTCGAGCAGGACGGCATCACGTACCTGCCGGCCATCGATCTCGCGGATGCTTCGGGCGTGAACCTCGGCTGGGATGAAAAAGCCGAAGTCCTCATCAGCACGATCGGCAAGGCGACGGGCTATGACAAGAAGGACAATCTTTACTGCAATGCCGACGACGTGCAGACGCTCTTCCCGTTGAAGGGCGGCCGCAATGGCAAGACGTTCGTCTTCACGAAAGTGAAGGTGCAGCCGAAAGTGGCGCAGCCAGCGACGGAAAAAACGGAGACGATGCAGACGAATACGGATGCGACGACGGCGAAGACGCAGCCGGCGACGAAATAAACAACCGCACACATTTTGAGGAGCGATGATAAAATACCGTCATACGGACGTTTTTATCATCGCTCTTTTTGTCAGGAGGTCTTACTATGAAGCGTTTTGTCATCCTCGACGGCAGCAGCCTGTTCTTCCGCGCGTTCTTCGCCATTCCGCCGCTGACCGCGCCGACGGGCGAATATACGAATGCGATTTTCGGCTTTGCGACGATGTTCTTGAAGCTCGTCGAGGAGCTCCAGCCGGACGAGCTCGTCATTGCCTTCGACAAGAGCCGCCATACGTTCCGCACGGAGCTTTATCCGGACTACAAGGGCACGCGCAGCAAGACGCCGGACGAGCTCAAGAGCCAGATCCCGCTGCTCGAAGAATTTGCCGGGGCGCTCGGCGTGACGTTCCTCGAAAAAGACAACTACGAGGCCGACGACATCATCGGCACGCTCGCGACGCAGGCAGCAGCTGCGGGCTATGAGGCCATGGTCGTCACGGGCGACCGCGATGCGCTGCAGCTCGTGCGTCCGAATCTTCGCGTGCTGATGACGAAAAAAGGCATCACCGACCTCAAATCGTACGACGAAGCGACGTTCACGGAAGAATATCAGATGCCTCCCATCAAACTCATCGACCTCAAAGGCCTCATGGGGGACACGTCGGACAACATCCCGGGCGTGCCGGGCGTCGGGCCGAAGACGGCGACGAAATTGCTTTTGGCATATGGTTCGTTGGAAAGCGTACTGAATCATGTGGATGAGGTCAAAGGCAAGAAGCTCAAAGAAAATCTGACGACGTTCGCTGACCAGGCGCGCCTCTCAAAGACGCTCGCGACGATTGACTGCAATGTGCCAGGTTTAGCGGCGCCGGGTGCGTACGAAGTTCACCCCGACGAGAAGAAATTCATCGCGTTCTGCCAGCGATACAACCTCAACGCCGTGCTCGCACGCGGGAAGAAATTGTTCGCGAAGTCGGCGACAAGCGTTGTGGAAGAGAAGAAGGAAGAAGAAAAAGCAGGAGACGCGCTCGTGCTGGCGGCGGATAACGAGAGTGTTGCCGGAAACGCGAAAAACGTTAGCACGTCAGAGAAAACAACAGCAGCGGCAAAGAAGAAAACAGCGAAGCCTGCGGATTCGGCGGACGTTCCCGACCTTTCTTCCGTAGACGTTATAACGCAAGACGTACATATCGTCTTCGATTGGAAAGCGTGCCTCCATGCGGGGGTAACATTTGACGATGGCAAGCGTGTGGACGACTTGCAGCTTATGGCGTATCTCTTGCATCCGGAAGCAACGGAATACACGTTGCCGTCGCTCTTGGCAGAATTTTTCCCGAACGAAATCCAGCCGGAGGCGTTCACGAAGGCCGACATCGAACACGCGTTCACGAAACTCCTGCCACCGATGCGCGCGCGGCTCGACGAGCTCGGCCTTACGAAACTCTATGAGGACATCGAGCTTCCTCTTGCTCCCGTGTTATATCGAATGGAAAACACGGGCGTCTATGTGAACCGCGATCATCTGCGCGAGAAGGCCGAGGTCATCGGCGACAAGATCAAGGGACTGGAAGACGATATTTATACGCTCGCGGGACACGAATTCAAAATCAATTCGCCGAAACAACTCGCAACCGTGTTGTTCGACGAAATCGGCCTGAAGCCTATCAAAAAGACGAAGACGGGCTACTCGACGAATGCGGAAGTCTTGGAGCAGCTGCGCTACGAGCATCCGATCATCGAGTGCATTTTATCCTATCGCCTTTGGACAAAATTGAAATCGACGTATCTCGATGGCATTGCGGGCCTCATCAACGAAGAGACAGGCCGCGTGCACACGAGTTTCAACCAGACCGTCACGGCGACGGGCCGTCTCTCGAGCTCCGACCCGAATCTCCAGAACATCCCCGTGCGCACGGAGCAGGGCAAGGAGATTCGCGCGCTCTTCGAGCCGGGACCGGGCTATGATGCGATGCTCTCCGCCGATTACTCGCAGATCGAGCTGCGCCTGCTCGCGCACATGTCGGGCGATCCGAGTTTCATCGAAGCGTTCCGCGAAGGGCAGGACATCCATGCACGCACGGCAGCCGAGGTGTTCCATGTGCCGCTCGCGGACGTCACGCCGGAGGAGCGCCGCAAGGCGAAGGCCGTGAACTTCGGCATCGTCTATGGCATCAGCGACTTCGGCCTGTCGCGCGACCTGCACATCACACGCAAGGAAGCGGCTGGTTATATCGACGAATATTTTACGCGCTATCCAGGCGTGAAATCCTTCATGGACAAGGTGGTCGCAGAGGCGCACACGACGGGCGCGGTCACGACGATGTACGGCCGCCGCAGGGAGCTCCCGGCCATCCACAGCAAGAACTTCAACCAGCGCTCGCTCGCCGAGCGCATGGCGATGAACACGCCGATCCAGGGTACGGCGGCTGACATCATCAAGATCGCCATGATCCGCGCCGACCAAATGCTTCGCGAGGCAAACGTCAAGAGCCGCATCCTCCTCCAAGTCCACGACGAACTCGTGCTCGAAGTCGTGAACGAAGAAATCCCGAAAGTCACGGCGATCCTCAAAGAAGCGATGGAACACGCAGCCGAGCTCTCGGTTCCGCTCGTCATTGATGTGAACGTCGGCAAGAATTGGGCGGAAGCGAAATGAAAGTTATTGGATTAACCGGCGGCATTGCTTGCGGCAAGTCTACGGTATCGTCGATTCTCAAATCCCTTGGCGCCAAAATCCTCGACGCCGACAAGATGGCACATGAGCTCATGCAGCCGAAGCAAGCGCTGTACAATCTTTACGTCGCGCATTGGGGCGAGCGCATCTTGACGGAACACGCGACGCTCGACCGCCGTGCGATCGGTGCCATTGTTTTTAACGATGAAAAAGAACGCGCCTGGCTCGACAGCGCGGCGCATCCCGTGCTCGAGACGGAAATCCAATGCCGCTTGACGCTCTTGCGGAAAAAACACGTGTCCGTCGTCGTGCTCGACGTGCCGCTGCTCTTCGAGTCCGGCTGGGACAAGTACGCCGACGAAATCTGGGTCGCGTCGATCCCGGAAGACCTCCAGGTCGAGCGCCTGATGGCGCGCAACAAATTAACGGAATCCGAAGCCCGCGCCCGCATCGCCGCCCAGATGCCGCTCGCAGAAAAATGCGCGCGCGCCGACGTCGTCCTCGACAACAGCGGTACGAGGGAAGGACTGCGCGAGCAGATTCTTGCGGCGTACCAGCGTTCCCTTGCACACCAGCACAATTAAAAATAGCGTAACTTCCGCAGGTGCGAGAACGGAAGTTACGCTGTTTTTTTATGCACGCAAATGCCGCAAATGCATACGGTACAAGCTGATGATCAGCACATCCGCGACGATCCAGCTGATCGGGAACAAGATCATGAGGTTCGCGAACACCGGGTGCGTCGGGAAGTACCACCAGACGCCGATGAGGCGCACGCCGCAGACGGAGATCAGCGTCGCGATGGCGGGCGCGAGCGAGACGCCGTAGCCGCGCAGCGCGCCGGAGCAGATGTCGAAGCCGACGCAGAGCAGCTCGGGCAGCACGACGTATTCGATGCGCGTGACAGCGTTTTCGATGACGACGGGATTCGTCGAGAAAAAGCCGAGCAGCGGGTACATGAACACATAGATGAGCGCGCCGAGCACGATCATCGTGATGGCATTCAAGATGGCACAATCCCGCGTGGCCTCGCGGCAGCGGGCGTATTGGCGCGCACCGAAATTCTGCCCGACGAACGTCGTCGCGGCCTGCTGGAAACCGATGGAGAAGCAGTACATATTGATCTCGATCGTGAACGCCGCCGCCGAGGCCGCCATTGTCTCGGGGCCGAGGCTGTTGATGGCGTTTTGGATCACGAGGTTTGCGATGCAGAACACCATGCCCTGCAGCGCGGCGGGCAGCCCGATGCGGAGGCATTTGACGAGCTCGCCGAAATGAATGCGCAGCAGGCCAAGCTCGAGGTGCAGGATGCCGGGCACGCGGATCATGTGGCGGACGAGATGGAGCGAGCAGACGATGTACGAAAGCACGGTCGCGACGGCGACGCCCGCCGTGCCCCAGTCAAAGACGAGGACGAACGCGAGGTCGAGCACGATGTTCAGCACGCTCGCGATGATGAGCGCATAGAGAGGCGTCTGCGCGTCGCCGCGGCTGCGGAGGATGGCCGCTGCGAAATTGTACAGCGAGAGGAACGGCATGCCCGCGAGATAAATGCGCAGATAAACTTCGGCCGTCGGCTGGACGGCCGTCGGCACGGCGAGCGCGTCGAGCGCCCACGCGACGGGCCACTGTCCGAGCACGGCGACGGCGAGCCCGAGAAGCAGGGAAAACAGCAGCGCCGTGTGGATCGTGCGCGTCGCTTCTTTCAGCCGCCGCGCGCCGATGTACTGCGCGATGACGACATTCGCGCCGAGCGAAATGCCCATGAGTAGCGCGACAATCAGGCTGATGATCGTGATGTTGTTCCCGACCGCCGCCATCGCCGCCGTCCCCTCGAACCGCCCAAGCACCATCGTATCCGTCGCATTAAACAGCTGCTCGAGGATGCCCGTGACGGCAATCGGCAAGGAAAAGGCGAGGAGCTCGCGGTAGAGAGGGCCGGAGAGCATATTGACATTGCGTGCAGGCATAGAGTTCCTCCTTTCAAAAGAATTTTTTGGATCTATTGCGGAACGTTGCATATACAGCAGCCTCTCCCTCTGGGAGAGGTGGCGCGCGAAGCGCGACGGAGAGGGTACTAGGGTGCGATAACTGAACAGATACATCGTATTAACATAGTAATACGTATTCAGAAACCGTGCGGCTATGTTACAATCATTCTAGTTGTTGGAAATCGCACCCTAGTACCCTTTCCACCGCTTCGCGGTCCCCCTTCCCCGGAGGGGAAGGCTGCTGCTTGATGTTACTGGATCCCTTTTTCTTTGCCCCAAGCGCTGATTTTTTTGTAGAGCGGAACGTCAACGTGATATTTCTCCGCGAGCGTCACGACTCTGTCCACGAGTCCTGCAAATTCCGACTTCCCTCCGGCGGCCACGTCGCGTTGCATCGACGTCGTGAGCGTCGGGGCTGACGCGTCCATGATCTTGCAGCCTTCGGCGACGGGTTCGCGGGAGAACTGTACGCCCATGGCCTCGCCGAGGGCTTTGACTTCTTTGACGAGCTCCACGAACGTCTCGCGGGCGCGGCCGCCAGGCTGCATATCGCCGCTGACAGCGCTTTCATAAAGGCCGCACGCGCCCATCGGTGAGACGAACGAGAATTTTTGCAGCGCATCGCGGCGGATGTCGTCCGAGAAGTGCGCGGAAATGCCGGCGGCGCGCAGGATGCTCTCGACCTCCTGCGCTTTCGAAGCCAGGCGGTCGTCTTGTCCCGGGCGGAAGCCGAAGAAGACGCGCAGGATCTTGCCGCTCTGCTGGATGACGCCCGGCCCTTCGCGCAGCGCCCAGATGTAGATGCAGCCGTCAAGGCACGTGAGGCCGGGCAAATCTTTCTGCATGACTTCGCCCGTGCCGAAGACATTGAGAATCGGGATGATGAGCGTGTCAGGACCCGCGACGCGCTTGGCGAGCGCGACGGCATCGGCGATGCTGTAGTATTTCACGCAGACGAACAGGACATCGGGCGTGCCCGTATATTCGTCCGCCGTGCAAGCGTTAAACTGACGCGCCGTAACGTGGATATCGTCGGCGACGTCGCGATGGATCGTGAGGCCGTCCGTCTGCATGGCCGCGAGGTGCGCGCCACGCGCGAGCACGGTCACGTCCGCGCCCGATTGGATGAGATAGCCCGCGAGGCAGCCGCCCGTGCCGCCGGCGCCGAGAATCGCAAATTTCATAGTGAATCCCTCCGTGATGAAAAATTGCATTCATTCTATCGTGAATGAATTAGAAACCGCTAGTCTTTTGACAAGCTATGGTATGATGGATGCAACAAGAATTCTTTTCGACAAAAGGGAGCGTGATTCCTTGTTCATCAAAAAAATCATGTGCGCAGTGCTCATCATCGCGACGTTCGTCCTTGCGGGCTGCGGCGGGCAGCCGACGGCGCAAAAAAGCGACGGCGCGTTCCATATCGTGACGTCGTTCTATCCCATCTACATCGACGTCATTAACATTACCGATGGCGTGGACGGCGTGACGGTCACAAATATGACGAAGCCGCAGACGGGCTGCCTGCACGACTACCAGCTCACGACGGAGGACATGAAGACGCTCGAACAAGCGGACGCGTTCGTCGTCAACGGCGCGGGCATGGAGAGCTTCCTCGACAAGGTCATCAAGATGCAGGACGGCCTCACGGTCATCGACGCCTCGCGCGACATTTCGTTATTAACAGAGGATGGAGAAGAGAATCCGCACGTCTGGCTCAGCATCACGAAAAATATCGAGCAGGTACAGAACATCCGTGATCAGCTGAAAGCCGCCGATCCCAAGCACGCGGACGCGTATGAAAAAAATGCAGCGGCGTATCTCGCGAAGCTCGAAGCATTGAAAACGGAAATGCACGACGAGCTCGATGGCGTGCCCCACAAAGACATCGTGACGTTCCACGAAGCGTTCCCATACTTCGCCGACGAATTTCATCTGCACATCCTCGGCGTCATCGAGCGCGAGCCCGGCGCCGACCCGACGCCGGCGGAGCTCGAGGAAACCATCGACCAAGTGCGCGCTTTGCCCGTGAAAGTCCTCTTCGCCGAGCCGCAGTATTCGCCGGGCGCGGCAGAGACGATCGCCCGCGAGACCGGCGCGAGCATCTACGAGCTCGATCCCGTCGTGACCGGCGAAGCGACGCCGGCGGCGAAGGATGCGTATCTCGATATGATGCGGAAGAATATGGAGACGCTGAAGAAAGCGTTGCAATGAATCAAAGCTGTTGCAGTTTTTTGGACTGCGACAGCTTTTTCTTTTCTCATCAAAAAGCAGGAATTTCGTACGCGCCTGCCGAATAACAACGGCAAGAAACAGCGGCAATGCGAATGGAGGCGGCGAGGATGGGATTTGATCTTTTCGAGAAGTCGGAAAAAAATGACAAGGACGCGGCGTTCCGTCGGCGGCTGATCGAGGCGCTGACGAATGACGAGGAAGTGCGGCGGCTGATCTGCTCGATGCAAGCGCCGGGCGTGGCGGGGGAAGAAAAAGGCGAGGGCAAGAAAGAGAAACGGGAAAAATACAACCGCTTGCTCGAGACGGCGCAGGCTTTGGAGGCGGAGCGCGACGAGCTGCAGAAAAAACTGGATGCAGCGAACAAATCCATTGCCGAAGCAAAAGACGTTATCGCTGAAATGGAGAATCTTTTTGACGCGAACGTGAAAGAGCTCGAAGCGTGCCAGTCGTCGCTTGCAGGGATGACGCAACGCGCGGAGACGGCGGAGCAGCAGCTGGCCGCGGCGCAGCGGAAGCTTGACGCGACCGAGCAAGAGCGCCGTGATGCGATTGCGGCGCGTGACAAGGCGTTGCGGGAGCGGGATGATGCTGCGCGTGCGCGTGCGGAAGCGGAACGCTCGTGTGAGGCCGCGCAGCAGGCGCGCGCAGCGGCGGAGGAGGAGAACCGTTCGCTCGTACGCGAGCTCGAGCAGCGTTTCGCACAGGGCAAAGAGCTCTATGAGCAGCTCGACCACGTCGATGCGTACATCCGCAGCCTGCTCGACGGCGCGATTCCGCGCAAGGGATTCGAGGCGTTCATCGTCGGCCTCGCGCAGGATCGTTCGCTGCCGTTCCTCTGGGAGGCCGTGCGCGAGGCGATGCGCAAAGGCTGTGACACGGATGTGCTCACGACGCTCTGGGAGATTTTCCAATACGCGATCACGCTCGTGAATCAGGGGAAGTCGCAGGACATTTATGCGATTGATGATGTGCAAGCGGGGGATGTGTTCGATGTGGATGAGCACACGCTCGTCGACGGCAGCCGCGCCCAGGGCAACATCACGGAGGTCGTGTTGCCGGGGTATCGGAATACGTACAGCGGGGAAATCGTGAAGAAGAGCCTCGTGAGGATCTGAGGGGGCGCGGTGATGGAGAAAAAAGGGACGACGATGACGGAGACGGCGCTCGTGCCGAAACGTTTCCAGAAGAAGATGAAAGCCCCGAAGGGAACGGCGGAAGAACGACGGCGCAAGGCGCACGAGGCAGAACTGCTGGCTAAAGTGGAAGCACGCGTCAAAGAAAAACGTGAAGCCGTGCAAAAAGCGAATGACACCATTGAAAAAATTGTAGCAACATGTCAAAGAGGCGAGTTTTGGGGAGACGACGGGCGACATTATGCATTTCATGGATGGCTGTCCAGAGGACGCTCCACGGATGATATGATCCAGTACATTCGATGGGCGATGAAACGGGGCGCACATGAACTTTATACGAATTCGCCTTCTGGAAGGACACGGATATCGTTGTTGAAGTGTGACGAAGCATTCCGTATCTTCGATGAAATGAGAAATGAACTGTCCTCGAATTGTGTCACTTACGATGGCCATCGGTTTCAGTTTTGGGAAAAACTTTATCGCGAGCGCATCTTGAAGGAATATGGCTTGACGACGAAAGCGCAGCCGACGAAAACGACTGCTGCGAAAGCAAAAACGGAGGCGGAAACGATCGATGCCACGTCGTTCCTCCTCGACTGCGACAAGATCCGCGCCGATATGGCGAGCTATCCGCCGTCTGTCTTGACGGATACGGAGCAGGGCCATTGGGATCTCGTGGAGGGGATGGAGGCGGCGAAGGCGTTGCCGAAGAATTCGCCGTTCGAGCGCGTGCAGCTGCCGCGTCCGATGGTGGCGCGGCCACCGCAGATGGATGTGCATGAGAGCGGCACGTGCGCGATTGATTTCGGCACGAAGAGCACCGTCGTCGCCTGCCGCGACAAGGGCGAACGATTGCTGCGCATCGGCAAGGGAAATTTCGACGCTGCACCGCAGCCGGGCGACTATGAGAATCCGACCGTCATGGAGTTCCGCGACATCGCAGGCTTCCGCAAGGCGTATGCGGCGCGGGACGGGCGGCCGTTTACCGAGTGGGAGCAGATGACCGTCTCGCATCACGCGCGCGGGCAATTGCTGAACGCCGAGCACGCCGACGGGCGCGCCTCGTTTTTCTCCGAGCTGAAGCAATGGGCGAATAACGACAGCGCCGTGCGCCATGTGAAGGACGGCAAGGGCTTTGACCTCCAGCTGCCAGCGTACACGACGCTCGCGGACGGAGCTTTCGACCCCATCGAATATTACGCCTATGTCCTCGGCCTTTACATCAACAACATGATGAAGACGAACGGCATCTATCTCGACTACGTCCTCTCGTATCCCGTGAAATATCCGAAAGACGTCTGCGAGCGCATCCGCCAGAGCTTCGAGCGCGGGCTGAAAAAATCGCTGCCGCCCGCGATCCTCCATGACGAAGCGCTCATGCAGGACTTCCGCGTCTACCTCGGCGCGAGCGAGCCGGCGGCGTATGCGTCGTGCGCGCTGCAGGAGCTCAGCGAGACGTATCCCGCGCTCGAGCCGGGCGAGGGCGCGCCCGTCGCCTATGCCGTGTTCGATTTCGGCGGCGGCACGACGGATTTCGACTACGGCATCTGGCGGCTGCCGACGGACGACGATGGCGGACATTGGAACTATGTGCTCGAGACGTTCGCGGCGGGCAGCGATCCCCATCTCGGCGGCGAGAAGCTCCTCGACCAGCTCGCGTACCGCGTCTATCAGGACAACCTGCCTGCGATGCGGAAAGAGCACATCCCCATCGTCCTGCCGGAGGACGCGCAGCCCTTCGCGGGCGGCGAGCGCCTCATCAATGCGTCCGATGCGGCGTACATGAATCTGAAGCAGCTCGCCGAGCTCCTGCGCCCCGTCTGGGAAGACCCGAGCGGCGAGGCCGCCAAGGCGCTCGGCGGGGAGCCGCAATCCGTCACGCTCTTCACGGATACGGCGGAGGAAACGACGAAGACGGGCGGCGCGAAAGCGGAGGGCAACCGCGTCGTCATGAAGCTCGACATCAAGATCGAGCCGCTGCAAAATTATCTGTGCGCGCGCATCCAGCGCGGCATCGACAATTTCTTCACGGGCCTTTGGCACGCGTTCCAAGATGACGAGATCCGCCAGATCCACATCCTGCTCGCGGGCAATTCGTGCCGCTCGCAGATGGTGCAAGAATTGTTCCGCGCGGCGATCGACAAGGCGGAGGCGGGCATCGAGGCGACGGGGCGCAAGATGCGGCAGCCCGGCTCGGCGAAAGGAATGCTCGTGCTCTATCCACCGCTCCACAGCGGGACGGACGCGGCGAAAGGGACGAAAATAACGAAAGCGGCGAAGGACGCGAGGACGGCAGAAGCGCCAGCGCTCGCGTTCGACCGGATGCCGACGGGCAAGACGGGCGTGGCGTTCGGCCTGCTCGACTGCCGGCGCGGCGGGCACGATGTGAAGATCATCGACTGGAACCGCACGGAAGACCGCGAAGCAGCGTTCCCGTATTATCTCGGCGTGAACGGCCGCAAAGACAAATTTTTCGTCCGCATCGGCAAGAAGGTCGGCTACGGCGAATGGAAGCCGTTCCTCGCGCTCGACGCGGAGGATGATGCGTTCGAGCTCTACTACACGACGGAAGCGAAAGCGCTCGACAACAAGATGCCGACGGCCGACCTCCCCGCGCCCGCGCGCTGCCGCGTGCATTACACAGGCAAAGAGCGCGGCGGCTGGGTCTGGCTGCGCAAAGTCGCGCCGCACGCCATCGAGTATACGGTGACGCCAGCGAAAGACGTCGCGCCCGAGGAAGGGAAGACGCTCGCAAAGATCGAGCGGTGCGGGCTGGAAGAAATGTCATGAAGTCAAGGGATGGCAGCACTCAAACTTCAAACTCTCCCTCGGGGAGAGCAATGTCATTAAGATAAGAGTTTGAGGCGCTCAAACCAAGCCTCTCCCTCAGGGAGAGGTGCCGAGCGATAGCGAGGCGGAGCGGGTCCCCTGTACGGCAAAACAATTCGCACACCGTAACTTCCGCGGGTGCGAGTACGAAACGTTTGCGTGCGCGCACCCGCGAAAAGGGACTCCATACGAACGCATCAAACTTGCAAGGGACCCTTTCCGACCCCTTCGGGGCCACCTTCCCCTGAGGGGAAGGCTTTGGTTCGTGCGCCATCATCGCTTAACTTCATGCCGTTGCCCTCGGAGAGAGGGAAGGGACGCTCTGTTTTTGCTGGATGCTATGGACATGGGAGGGATAGCCTCATGGGAGAAATTCCTACGAATCGGTGCAGCCAGGTGCATGAAATCAAGATGCCGAAACGTTTGCTCGAAGCTTGGAACGCGCCGACGGACGAGAGATTTGTAAACCGCATTCAGAAAGAACTGGATGCGGTTATCGCGGCATGTCGTTCTCTCTCCACATGGCGCTTCGTCAAAATGAAAAACAAACGCGTCTGGTTTGACCGTGAGGTTGCAGGACTTTATCCGAAGCTGGAATCTTGCAATATGCCGTTATGTAAGCGGACCTCATCAAAGTTCGAACTGGCGAACGAAACACGCTCGAATTTTCGTATGGATGGTACGATGTTTGTTTCTATGAACGTGGACGACATCGAATTTGTTATGCCATCCGTGTGGGAAGCGAAGAAAACTTTTTTGAGAGGGAATGGGAATCCATATATTACGTCTGATGGCATCATCAAGTATAATCAGCAAGCATTTCGAGAAAATCAATTTGTCACGGAAGATTACAAACATGGAACGAGCTTGCAAACGTATTGTACGAATGGTGAAGAAGATTATTGGCCTGGACAAGCCATCATCCTCATTCCGATTCATCGTTTGCAAGAGAAGAATAGCGGCCCGTTGACGTTTGCGCAGTCCGTGCTCAAGTGGCTGGAATATGGCCTGATTCCGGAAGGAATTTTGAATGATGGAGCGGAGCATTTTGCATTGCTCTGGCAACATCAAGAACTCTTTCCGTGCTTCGAGGCGAAAGACGATCGCATCGTGTTTCAAAAAGATTTATATGTTAAGTCAGAACGGGAAAAGAAGATTTCGCAACCAGATGATTCCGTCAGCAACTCGGCAAATGCTGTGAAAAAAGCGCTCCTCGCCTGCGACAAGCGCCGGGCTGATCTCAGCGAGTACCCGGAGATGTACGTGACGGACATCAACAAGGGGCATTGGGAACTTTTCGAGCGGATGCGCGAGCCGGAGCAGGGCGGCGAGGATTGCGTGACGATCGAGCTCCCCGAGGGCGCTGGCTGGGTGGCGCGGCCGCCGCAGATGGACGTGAAGGAGAACGGCATCTGCGCCATTGATTTCGGCACGAAGAGCACCGTCGTCGTCTGCCAGGACACCGAGCCTTTCCTCCTGCGCATCGGCACGGGCGACGTGCGGAAGGCCGCGACCGCGCGCGATTATGAGAACCCGACCGTCATCGAGCTCCGCGACATCAAGGGCTTCCGCGCTGCCTACGCCGCGCGCAGCGGGCGGCCTTTCACCGAGTGGGAGCAGATCACCGTCTCGCATCAGGCCGAGAACGCGCTCAAAGAGCAGAACGCCGGCAGCGCGACGTATGACGCCGTCTTCAGCGAGCTCAAGCAGTGGGCGAACGATCCCGGCCGCCAGCTGAACCTGCGTGACCGCAAGAAGGAGCACCTCGAGCTCGCGCCGTACCGCGAGCTCGGCGCGGACGCGTTCGACCCCATCGAGGTCTATGCCTATTACCTCGGCCTTTACATCAACAATATGCGCCACAAGATCACGCTCGACTACATCCTTTCGTTCCCCGTGAACTACAGCAAGGACGTGCGCGAGCGGCTGCTCGCGAGCTTCGAGCGCGGGCTGAAGAAATCGCTGCCGCCCGCCATCCTTGCCGACGAGGAATGCATGTCGCAGTTCCGCGTCTACGCCGGCGCGAGCGAGCCGGCCGCCTATGCCGCCATCGCGCTGAAGGAACTCGACCTCGAGCCGCAGGCTGCTGGCAAGATGACTGCCTACGGCGTCTTTGACTTCGGCGGCGGCACGACGGACTTTGATTTCGGCATCGAGCGCATCCCGGAGAATCGTCGCAAATTCCGCTACGAGATCGAGCAGTTCGGCCGCGGCGGCGACGTGCACCTCGGCGGTGAAAACCTGCTCGATCTGCTCGCCTACGAAGTCTTCGTGCAAAACCTCGCCCTCATGCGCAAGGAAGGCCTCACCATCGTGCGCCCGTACGACGGCCGCCGCGTCTCCGGCGCGGAAACGCTCATCCTTCCGCCGGACGACGCCTCGCAGACCGCGCGCATGAACCGCAAAGTCCTCGCTGAAGCGCTGCGCCCGCTCTGGGAGCACAGCGACGGATGGGAAGCGCTGAAAAACGCGCCGATCTCCGTCTCGCTCTTCCAATCCGACGGCGACGACCCGAAGGACAAGAAGACGTGCCAGCTCACGCTCGACGTGCCCGCGCTCGAGAAGCTCCTGCGCGACCGCATCGACTGCGGCGTCACGAATTTCTTCGACGCGCTGCTCACCGCGTTCAGTGGACGCGAGGAGCAACCCGGCACGATCCACATTTTGCTCGCGGGCAATTCGTGCAAGTCGCCGATCGTCCGTGAGCTCTTCGAGCAGCACCGCCAGGACATGACGAAAGCCATCGCCGACCGCTGGCACGTCGACGCGGCGAACACCATCGTCATCCATCCGCCGCTCGGCATGGACGAGGAAGCGGCGGACGGCAAAGACGTCAAGAGCGTTAAAAATCGTAAGGGCGGCATGCCTGTCAAGAATGCAGCGGATTCCGCCGCAGCGGCTGAAAGCGCGCCGTCGGCGGAAAACGACGCGGCCGCCGCGCCGGCAGCGCCAAAGAGCGGCGACGTGCCGCCGGAAGACCCGTCCGTGCGCCTTGACCAAGTCATCACGGGCAAGACGGGCGTCGCGTTCGGCCTGCTGCGCAGCCGCAAGGGCGGCCGCGACGTGCGCTTCGTGAACCGCGACGTCGACACGAGCGGCGAGGCCATCTTCCCGTATTTCCTCGGCGACATCGACGAAGCCGACCATTTCCACGTGCGCATCGGCAAAGGCGTCGGCTACGGCCAATGGGCGCCGTTCATCTACGCCGACCAGGAAGACTTCGAGCTTTACTACACCTCGGCGGCCTCCGCGCTGAACAACACGATGAATCCCGGCGACGTGCAGATGAAGAAATGCCGCCTCCGCCCCGAAGACACGAGTGACGATGACGACGTCATGATTTACATCCGCAAGACAACGCCCGACACCATCGAGTACGCGGCGGGCAGGGAAGCGGAGTTCGCGAAGGAAGACCTCGGGGACAAGCGGATTTATACGAAGCAACTCTGAAGGGAGGCATTGACTTGGACGAACTAAAAACCGCCGCCGACGGGCGGGCGCGGGTCGACGAGCAATTGTCGTTCGCGCGCGCCGCGCTTGCGGAGCTACAGGAAGACCGTTCGCGGCCGTCGTTTTTCGCGTCGGCGGGCGGCGCGACTGCAGAGCTGCAGCTCAACGACATCGTGCTGTTCCGCATCGACGAGATCACGTATGAGGAGCGGGCGCCGCGCCGCGAGGCCATGGAAAATATTTTCGGCACGTTCCGGGGCGTCTCCGGCGTGAACCTCCTCTATCTCATCCTCGGCGACGGCAACGGCGTGACCTTTTACCTCGGCCTCGTCCACAACCTCGACGATCCGGCGATGGAGAGCCAGGTGCTCCAGACCATCGGCAACAACATCCTCGCGCCCGCCATCCGCGGCAATTTCCGCGGCTGCGAACTTGCGGACGTCAAGAGCGGCGAGAAGGAAGACATCCTCAAGCGCTTGCGCTCGGCGCGGCAGCTCGGCCTCTTAGAGGGCGTGCCGACCATCGACGAGGCCGATGCGCAGAAGAGCGAGACGTTCCAGGGCGTCGAGCGGCTTGTCGACGTCATGCTCGGCGACCGCGACGCCTTCGGCCTCGCCGTGCTCGCCCGTCCGTACACGGACTACGAGATCGACGCGACGGAGCAGCGCCTGCACGAGCTCAGCGACCTCCTCGCGCCGCTCGCGCACGCGAGCCTCCAGTATAGCGACGCGACGGCAGCGAACGAGAACGAGACGCAAAATTCGACCTGGGAGCGCAGCGCCTCGCATGGCACGGGGACGTCTGACAGCGCGTCGGACAGCCACAGCAAGACCCATACGGACGACACGCGCTACGACGAGAGCAGCAGCGTGCAGGCGGCGGATTCGAGCAACTGGTCGCACAGCGAAAGCGACCAATCCCCGACGCTCAGCCATCACAGCACGACGCACAACGGTTCGAAGGACGAGACGAGCAGCTGGTCGCAGAGCAGCTCGAAAAGCGACAGCGCCGGCGGGCAGAAAGCCGAAACGTATACGTCGAGCATCTCGGAGAGCCGCACGGACAACACGGTCACGAACGACAGCGAATCGCACAGCGTGCAGCGAAACAAGAACGCCAGCGAAAGCCACCACAAATCGCGCAGCCGTGCGACAACGGCGGGTACGGCGCAGAACGGCACGCTGTCGTGGCAGCTCGCGCTCGAACAGAAATCGGCGCTCGGCTGGCTGAAATACATCGACGACGTGCTGCTGCCGCGCGTCGACGACGGGCGCGGCAAGGGGCTGTACCTCGCGTGCGCGTATGTCTTCGGCGACTCGACGGCGACGGTGCTGCGCCTCGCGCACACGATGATGTCGCTCGGCAGCGGTCCGAAGGGAAACCGCGCGCCGCTCGTGTTCTACGACCTTTCCTCGGAAGAATTGCGGAACGGCGCGTGCGCGCACGCGCTGCAAGAGCTCCAGATCCCCGAATGGCAGTCGTCGGCCATCCCGTGTTGCGCGGCGGGACGCTCGCAGCTCGTGACCGAGGACGCCACGCCTTGCGGCCGCTGGCTGACGGCGGCGCAGCTCAGCATCCTCGCCGGCATGCCGCAGAAGGAAGTCATCGGCCTCGGGCTGCGCGAGGAAGTCGAGTTCGGCTTGAACCCGCCGATGCCCGCGCAGGGCGGGGGCGGCGACCTCTTCCAGCTCGGCCGCCTCGTCCAGTGCGGCCGCGAGCAGGAGGCCATCCCCGTCTGCCTCTCGCGCAGCAGCCTCGACAAGCACGTCTTCGTCACGGGCGTCACGGGCAGCGGCAAGACGACGACGTGCCAGAATCTCCTTTTGCAGAGCAAGATGCCGTTCCTCGTCATCGAGCCGGCGAAGACGGAGTACCGCGAGCTCGCGAAGACGTGCGACGACCTCATTTTCTTCACGCCGGGGGACAACGATGTCGCGCCGTTCTTCCTGAACCCGTTCGAGCTGTTCCCGGGCGAGACGATCACATCGCGCGCCGACATGCTGAAAGCGACGTTCGAAGCGACATTCGAGATGCAGGCGGCCATCCCGCAGATCCTCGAGGCCGGCATCTACCGCATTTATGAAAAGCGGGGATGGAACATCGGCACGAGCCTCTGGCACGGCAAGGGGGCGGACGACCCGGACGGGCCGTTCGCCGACGGCGTCTACGCGTTCCCGACGATGCAGGAGTATTACGACATCATGCCGGAGGTCATCGAGAGCCAGGGCTTCGACGAGCGGCTCTACAGCGAGTATCTCGGCACGGTGCGCGCCTACCTCCAAGGGATGCTCATGGGCGCGAAAGGCATGATGATGAACACGCAGCGCTCCGTCGACTTCTGCGACCTCGTGCGGCGGAAAGTCGTCATCGAGCTCGACGCCGTGCGCAGCGGCGCGGAAAAGTCGCTGATCATCGGCTTCGTGCTGACGAACCTCCTGCAGGCTGTGCGCGCCGAATATACGAAGGCGAACCACGCGGGCAAGCAGTTCCGCCACATCACGCTCGTCGAGGAAGCGCACCGCCTGCTCGCGCGCTACCAGCCCGGCGACAGCCTGAACAAGAAGCAGGGCGTCGAGGTCTTCGCGGATATGCTCGCCGAAGTGCGCAAGTACGGCGAGTCGATGATCATCGCCGACCAGATTCCCGACAAGATGACGCCGGAAGTATTGAAGAACACGAACACGAAGATCGTGCACAAGCTCTTCGCGCAGGACGACAAGGAGGCCATCGGCAACACGATGGCGCTCGGCAAGGAGCAGAAAGCGTTCCTCTCGAACCTCGTGGCCGGCCGCGCCATCGTCTTCTCGCAGGATTGGCCGAAGGCCGTGCAGGTGCAGGTCGATCCGCTGACGGCGACGACGGGGCGCAAGGACATCGCGCCCGAGGAGATCCGGCAGCGCGCGCTCGCCTACTACGAGGCGCGCTTGGCGCGCGGCATCCTGGGCGGGCTCGAGCGCGTCGCGGACGTGACGCGGGACGATGTGGAGGCGTACTTGAAGCTCTTGGCAGACGGCGCGCTGCCGCGCGCGTTTGCCGATTATTTCCAAAAGACGGGAGCGGAAGATCCGTACGACGCGCTCGTGAAGGCGCTCGCAAGGCGCATGGATTGGGCGCGGCGCGACGTCCTGCTCGCGTACCTCTCGACGCACGTCGGGCCGCCGTGGACGCGGGCGCAGCGGGCGGCAGCGACATCGTTCGTCGAGCGCGTCGCGGCGCACCAAGAGCTCCCGTACGCCGAAGCCATCAGCGCGTTGTGGACGGTATTTCAATGACAGAGATCAAAGGAGGATCATCATGGGATTTTTCAGTGCAATCGGCAGAGCTTTCAGCGGGGCGATTTCCAGTCTCGGACGGATCGCGACGGGCGTCGTCAAGGCGGCAGCCGGCGCAATCGGCGGCGTGATGCGCAGCGCGGTCGGCGCGCTCGCGTCGCTCGGCGCGAAGGTCGGCGGCGTCCTGGGCGGCGTGCTGACGAAGGGCGCCGGCGTCCTCGGCACGTTCGGCACGATCCTCTCGGGGCCGCTCGGCACGTTCCTCGCGCCGATCCTCGTGCAGGTGCTCATCCATTTCGCCGGCAAGCTCATCGAGAGCATCGCGAAGAAGGACGGCACGCTCGACCCCGAGGACAACATCGAGGACGTCGGCTACCGCATGGAGGAAGCCGCCGAGCATCCGGAATGGAAGAAGATGGAGGAGTTCGAGAACCTCCACGACTATCATGCGTATCTGAAGGAGCAGATTCCGGCGGCGGACATCGACCAGCAGAAGATGCGCCAGAACCGCTTCCGCTACACGTGCACGGGCATTGCCGCCGTGCGCGACGAATGGGCGAAGCGGCTCGGCATCGGCATCCCCGACAGCTTCATCTTCGATTTCAGCCGCGCGAAGCTGACGGAAGTCGAGATCAGCCTCATCATCGACGTCTTCAAGAGCCTCGGGGCCTCGTCCGTGCAGTTCCATGACTTCCTGACGGGCAAGATGACGCAGGAAGAGCTGAAGACGATCCAGGACGGCATTCTGCAGGCGTATCTGAAAGCGTACCCGGACAAGAGCGCCGTGGACGCCGTCGCGCGCATCAACGAGTGGAAGCAGGCGGCGACGGACGACGGCGCAGCGGTACAGAACCATTACGAGGCGATGGAAGCCGTCACGAAAGACATGCGGCGGCAGGAAGAGAGCGGCGTCCCCGAGAAGGACATCGTCATCGACGTGCAGGCCATCGAGACGGCAGGCAGGTGAGGAGCATGGCGCTGACGCAAGACGACGTGCGGCGCTCGCTGCGCGAGACCGCGAACCAGGTCGGGACGGAGCGATCGCAGCTGGAGGCGGCGATCGACACGGCGAAGACGCATCCGCAGTCCAAGCTCCGCGTGCCCCCGATGACGCCGTTCATGCAGGGCAAGCGCGCGCTCTGGCGCGGGAAGATGGACGTCCTGCGCGAGGAACAGGAGCGGCGCGTGCAGGCGGAGACGCAGGCCGTCATCAAAAAGCGGCAGGCGCTCGACCGCAGGCACGCGGCCATGGAACAGCGCGTCGCCGCGACGCTGGAAGAGGTGCGCTTGACCGGCGGCGGGAGGAGGCGGTGACGCGTGAATGATTATATTTTCGTCGTACGAAAAGCAGAAGTCCGCGCCTATCAGATGAAAAAAACGCGTGCCGAGTATGCGTTCCATTTCTTTTATCAGAAGATGGATCGCGATCGCGGTTATGAGATCGCGACGGCAGACGACATTGCAAGGCTTTGGGATCTCTTCGACGGCGACAGCGGCGTGAAATCCACGGAAGAAATTTGTTGCTGCATGCTTGTTGCACCCGGGCAGGAATCGCTGGCGGAAGCATTGAAGCAAGCAGCGCGACAGCACCAGCCGCCGTACCGCATGATGACGGGCCGCGACAACGCATGGGACGACGCCGGCCTGCGCGCGTTCGCGGAGCAGGTGCTCCGCGAGCCGCCGAAAGACATCCGCGCCGATGCCGTGCAGACGGAGGCGCAGGCGTGGCATCTTCTCGGCCTGCCGGACGGCCTCGAGCTCAAGCACGTCTCGACGTTCCAGATCAAGGCGCGCAAGCCGGCGGAAACGAAATCGTCAGGCATGCCAAACGTGAAAGCGGGCATGCCGAAACCACCCGGCGAGCGCGACCGCCCGCGCGTCGTGCAGCGCCCCGCGAACGTCGTCCCGCCGAAAGCGGCATCCGCCAAACGCAAACCTGCATCCGCCAGACGTACGTCGCCATCGCAGCCGGCGGCAGAAAACCGCAGCGCGCTTGCCGCCGATTTTGAAAAACAGCAGAAAAAAGAACAGCTGCCGCCATGCCCGCCCGAAGTCCTCAATGCCTTCATCAAAAAGCAGACGGAAGAACATTGCGAGGAAGTGGATTTGTCGTAAAGGCGGAGGTACGCAGGAACGCATAACAAAAAAGTTGAGTCGAAGGAAGAAACATTCAACTCAACTTTTTTTATGAGCTGGAACGTTGTCGTTTCAGCGATTATTTGTTTGCGTTGACGAGCGCCATGATCTCATCCGCGCGGCCGTCGGAGCCGAGGACGTCTTTGATCTTGTGCTCGACGAGCTCCTTGATGTAGGAGCGGCCGTCCGCGACGTACTGGCGCGGATCGAAGTGACCCGGGTTCGCTATGAAGTGCTCGCGGATGCCGGCCGTCATCGCGAGACGGAGGTCGGAGTCGATGTTAATCTTGCAGACCGCGGACTTCGCGGCACGGCGGAGCTGATCCTCCGGGATACCGACAGCGTCATCGAGCTTGCCGCCGTTCGCGTTGATGATCTTCACGTATTTCGGGATAACGGAGGATGCGCCGTGGAGGACGATCGGGAACTCCGGAATCTTCTTCTCGATTTCCGCGAGGATGTCGAAACGGAGCTCGGGCGGGACGAGGACGCCGTCCGCGTTGCGCGTGCACTGCTCGGGTTTGAATTTGAAAGCGCCGTGGCTCGTGCCAATGGCGATGGCGAGGGAATCGACGCCCGTCTCTTTGACGAACTCTTCGACTTCTTCCGGCTGCGTGTAAGCGGCATCATGCGCCGCGACTTTGACATCATCTTCGATGCCGGCGAGTTTGCCGAGCTCGGCTTCGACGACGACGCCGTGCTCATGCGCGTAAGCGACGACTTCCTGCGTGCGCTTGATGTTCTCTTTGAACTCGTACTTCGAGCCATCGTACATGACGGACGTGAAGCCGTCATCGATGCAAGCTTTGCACGTCTCGAAGTCCGGGCCGTGATCGAGATGCAGAGCGATAGGAATATCGTTCACTTCGAGCGCCGCGAGGACGAGGTGGCGGAGATACGGGCCTTTCGCATATTTGCGGGCGCCGGCGGATGCCTGGAGGATGACCGGGGATTTCATTTCAGCAGCAGCTTCCGTGATCCCCTGGACGATCTCCATGTTGTTGACGTTGAAAGCGCCGATAGCGTAGCCGCCCTCGTAGGCTTTCTTGAACATTTCTTTTGTTCCGATCAGTGGCATTTTTACATTACCCCCTAGTAGATTCTGTTCGTGAGAAATCATGAACTGTATGAATTATACCATAAAAGCGGCGACGATGTATAGGGGCAACGCCGTTTTTATTGAAAATCTTTGAGTGTTTCCGTTTCAATTGCGCCAAAGAAAGCGAGAACGCGCTGAAAATCTGCGGGCGGCGGCGCGGTGATGACGATGTCTTCCTTCGTGATGGGATGACAAAACGTTAATCGCTCGGCATGAAGCGCCTGCCTTGCGATGAGCGGGCTTGCCGCGCCATAAAGGTCATCGCCGAGCAGCGGACAGCCGAGACTTGCGAGGTGCACGCGGATCTGATGCGTGCGGCCGGTCTCGAGCACGAGCCGCACGAGCGACAAGGCGGGATGTTCCTTCGTTGCAGGAACGTCCGCAAGCACGGTGTAATGCGTACGCGCGGGCTTGCCGCCGTTCTCCACGGGAACGACGGCTTGCTCGACGGTGCTGCCGGGCTTTCGTCCGAGCGGCGCGTCGATCCATGCGTCACGTTCCGGCAACGTTCCGCACGCGATGGCGAGGTAGGCGCGGTGAAAGAGCTTGATCGTGCCGTGCTTCGTCAGCATGTGCTGGAGCTCGGGACGTTTTGCAATCAAGACGAGTCCTGTCGTGTCGCGGTCGAGGCGGTGGAGCGGATGGAAACGGTACGGCAAGCCTTTTTCTTCATAATAACCGAGAATCGCATTCGCGAGCGTGCCGCTCGGGTGGACGTAGAGCGGATGGACGAGCATGCCCGTCGGCTTGTTGATGGCGAGCAAATCGTCATCTTCATAGCGGATGTCAAGCGGCACGTGCTCCGGGACGACGGGGAATTTCGCGGGATTCGGCGGCTTTTCTGTCGTAAAGGTCAGCACGTCGCCCGTGTGCACGATGGTGTGCTTGCCGTGCGCGGGTGCGCCGTTGCAACGGAAGTCGCCCGTGTGCTTGACCCGCTTCCATTGTGATTTCGAGATGCCGTAGCGCTGAATGAGATACGTCTCGGCGCGGAGCTCCGATTCGCCTTCGCGCAGCTTTACAACGACGCGCGTCATTCGTGATGCAGGTCGCCCGTCGTTTTTTCATCTGCTTTCGAAGCGGGGGCGAACGGCTCGCCGCGCAGGCGCGCGATGACGCGGAACGTGATGGAGAGGAGGATGGCGACGATCGTCGCGAGTGCCATGCCCTTCAGCGTGACGGTGCCGATCGTGATGCTCGCCGTCGAGACGCCGATGCCCATGACGATGGACGTCAGCAGGAGGTTCATCGGTTGGTTGTAATCGACGTTCGCTTCGACGAGGATGCGGATGCCCGACGCGGCGATGAGGCCGAAGAGCAGCATGGACACGCCGCCCATGACAGGCGCAGGGATGCTCTGGATGAGCGCTGCGAGCTTGCCGAGGCAGGAGAGCAGGATCGCGAAGCAGGCGGCGCCGCCGATGACCCACGTCGAGAAGACGCGCGTGATCGCGAGCACGCCGATGTTCTCGCCGTACGTCGTGTTCGGCGTCGAGCCGAAGAAGCCGGAGATGATCGTCGAGAGGCCGTTGCCGAAGATCGAGCGGTCGAGGCCGGGATCTTTCGTGAGGTCTTGGCCTACGATGTTGCCCGTGACGATGAGATGGCCGATGTGCTCGGCGATGACGACGAGCGAGGCCGGCAGGATGATGAGGATCGCGCCGGGCTCGAAGATTGGATGGTAGAACGTCGGCAGCGCGAACCACGCGGCATTTTCGACGAGCGACCAGTCGACGATGCCGCAGGCCGCTGCGATGATGTAGCCGGAGACGACGCCGATGAGGATCGGGATGATCGAGAGGAAGCCTTTGAACGCGACGGACGCGATGATCGTGATGGCGAGCGTGAGGATCGAGACGGTGATCGTCGTCATGTCGGGCGTCTCGGCCGTGAGACCGGCCATGCCCGCGGCCGTCGGCATGAGCTCGAGGCCGATGACGGCGACGATGGCACCCATGGACGCGGGCGGGAAAATGACGTCGATCCACGCCGTGCCGATGGCGCGGATGAGGAGCCCCACGGCGCAGAAGACGCAGCCCGTGGCGATGAAGCCGCCGAGCGCGGCTTCGTAGCTGTATTGCGCGAGCACGAGGAACACGGGCGAGAGGAACGCAAAGCTCGAGCCGAGGTAGGCAGGGATTTTTCCTTTGCAGAGCACGAGATAAAGAAGCGTGCCGATACCATTGAACAGCAGGATGGTTGCCGGATTCACATGGAAGAGGATCGGCACGAGCACCGTCGAGCCGAACATCGCGAAGAGATGTTGCAGCGAGAGCGGAATGGTTTCGAGAATCGGCAGCCGTTCCTCGACGCCGATGGTGCGTCGTTCAGTCATAGAGAAATTACTCCTTTCTAAGACAGCCCTTGGCGCTTCAGCGCTTAGGGATGTCTTAGCCATTTGCCGAAAGGCAAATAGCATCCTAAATTTATGAAGCCAAAACTTCATTTACGCTACCATAAAAGAGGACACTTGTCCAGAATGAAAAATATTCCTGTCACAGTGAACAAAAATCCACAAATTTGCGCCATCGGGTAGACAGAGGGGGGAGAAATATGTATAATAGCGTTAATTGATTGCCTATCGGCAACAAAACAAGGAATCATCGGAGGAGAATCATGGCATGGCTCTTATCGTAAAGAAATTCGGCGGCAGCTCCGTTGCCACCACGGAAAAAATCATGAACGTCGCCAAGCGCGTCTTGAATGAAAAACAGCCCGGCGATCAGATCGTCATGGTCGTGTCCGCGATGGGCGACACGACGGACGACCTCATCAAGCTCGCGCACGGCATCAACAAAGACCCGTATCAGTATACGCGCGAGATGGATATGCTCTTGACGACGGGCGAGCAGGTCTCCATCGCGCTCCTCGCCATGGCGTTCAAGACGCTCGGCGCGAAGGCCATCTCGCTGACGGGCCCGATGGCCGGCATGCAGACGAACTCCGTGCACACGAAGGGCCGCATCGTCGACATCGAGCCGGAGCGCGTGAAGGCAGAGCTCGACAAGGGCAACATCGTCGTCGTCGCGGGCTTCCAGGGCGCGGACGCGAAAATGGATCCCGTCACGCTCGGCCGCGGCGGCTCGGACACGTCGGCCGTCGCGCTCGCGGGCGCACTGAAGGCCGACACGTGCGAAATCTTCACGGACGTCGACGGCATCTACAGCGCCGACCCGCGCATCGTCAAAGACGCACGCAAGATGAAAGAGATCACGTATCACGAGATGCTCGAGATGGCGCGCCTCGGCGCCGGCGTCATGCAGCCGCGCTCCGTCGAGATGGGCGAGTATTTCCACATCCCCATCCACGTGCGCTCGACCTTTACGACAAAACCCGGAACGATCATTAGGGAGGACTATACAATGGAAGACAAGGATTTCGTGATTCGTGGCGTGGCTCATGACAACAAGGTGGCGAAGATCGCCGTGCTCGGCATCCCGAACACGCCGGGCATCGCGCATGAGATCTTTTCTGCGCTCGCGGCGGAGAGCATCGATGTCGACATGATCGTGCAGAGCATCCGCAACATCGAGAAGAACGTCACGGACATGGTCTTCACGGTCGCGTCGGACGACCTCTCGCAGGCGAAAAAGGTCGTCGATGGCGTCGCCTCGAAGCTCAACGCCATCGCCGTCCTCATCGAGGAAGACGTCGCGAAAGTCTCCATCGTCGGCGCTGGCATGCTCGGCAACCCGGGCACGGCGGCACGCATGTTCGGCGCGCTCTCGAAAGCGGGCGTCAACATCGACATCATCAGCACGTCGGAAATCAGCATCAGCTGCCTCGTCAAAGGTTCGGACCTCGACAAGGCCGTCAATGCGATTCATCAGGAGTTCTTCCCGAAAAATTAAACAGAATCATCACAAAAGCGGACAACCGGCGCGCCGGTTGTCCGCTTTGATGTTTCTAAACTTATTATTTCTTTTCTTCTTTCCGTTTTTCGCGCAGCGTTTCCTTGCAGAAGTCCATGAACGACTGCGCGGCTTTCGAGATGTAGCGGTCTTTCTTCCACGCGAGGCCGACGTCGACGAAGAGCGGCGTCTCGAGCGGGATCGCCGTGACGCCCGGCGCTTCTTCGAGCACCATGTCGAGCAGGAACGAGATGCCGACGCCGCTCGCCACGAGGCCTTTGATCGTCACGACCTGGTTCGATTCGAGCACGATGTTCGGCGTGATATTATTTTCTTTGAGCTTGTCGAGAATCGTCTGGCGGAGGAACGAACCCTCTTTCAGCATGATGAGGTTCGACGCGGCGATGTCGTCTTTCGTGAGGTATGGTTTTTTCGCGAGCGGGCTGTGTTCCGGCACGCAGGCGACGATCTGGCTGCGCACCATCGGCAGGAGCTCGAGATGATTCGATGCGCCCGAGACGATGATGATGCCGAAGTCGAGCTCGTCGCGCTCGAGCTGCTCGCGGATCGACATCGAGCCTTCCTCGTGCAGATAGATGTCGAGGTGCGAATATTTTTTCTGAAAACTCGAAAAAATGCGCGGGAAGAGATACGCGCCCATCATCGGCGGGATGCCGATCTTGATCGAGCCTTTTTGCAGCTGCTTGTAGTCATTGACCTCGAGCACGGCGTCCTGGATGTTCCGGAGTGCGAGCTCGATGCGGTTCAAAAACACCGCGCCTTCCGGCGTCAGGGCGAGCTGCTTCTGGCTGCGGTCGAAGAGCTGGATGCCGAGCTCGGCCTCGAGCTTCTTGATGGCGACGGTGATGTTCGGCTGCGAGACGCGCAAGCGCTCCGCCGCGCGCGTGATGTTGCGGAGCCGCGCGGCCATCTGAAAATATTCGAGCTGACGTAATTCCATGTGATCGCTTCTTTCTATATAAATTCCACTTATTTTCCATCATTATACCATAAAATGAGGCGAGTAAATGGTAAAATAAATGAATTTTATGATTTTGGAGATAAATTTTTTTCCTTGCGGCCAGGCAGGATTTTCTTTTTTTGTGGGGAATGATATACTAAGTAACAGTAGATTGTTTTATTGGGATGGAATACGCAAGCGCATACAAGACGAGTAGGGGGTCTTTTTTTTGGAGATATCGACAATCATCGGCATGGTCCTCGGATTCATCGCCATTTTCGTAGGCATGGTCTTGAAGGGCGCGCCTCTCTCGGCACTCAACAACCCGGCCGCGTTCCTCATCATCATCGTCGGCACGATTTCGTGCCTTTTCACCGGCTTCCACATGGTAGAGCTGAAGACGCTGCCGAAGATTGTCAAGATGGCGTTCAGCAAGCCGAAAACGCATGACAAGGGCGAGCTTTTGAAGCTCTTCGTCGAGCTCTCGCAGATCGCCCGCCGTGAAGGTATCCTCGCGCTCGAGAACAAGGTCTCGGACATCGATGACCCGTTCTTCCGCACAGGCCTCGGCATGGTCATCGACGGCATGGATCCGGACTTCGTCAGCGATGTGCTCGATGCGGAGCTCGCCGTCATGCAGGAGCGCCATGCGCTCGGTCGTTCCATGCTGACGCAGGCCGGCACGTACGCGCCGACGCTCGGCGTCTTGGGCGCCGTCGTCGGCCTCATCGCCGCCCTCGGCAACCTCAATGATATCAACAAGCTCGGCCACGCCGTCGCCGCCGCGTTCGTCGCCACGATCCTCGGTATCTTTACGGCATACGTCCTTTACCTGCCGCTTGCGAACAAGCTGAAGCTGCTCTCGGAATCAGAGGTCAGCGAGAAGCGCATGATCATCGAAGGCATTTTGTCGCTGCAGGCCGGCGATTCGCCAACGGCCATCGAGGCGAAGCTCATGGTCTTCATCCCGCAGTCGGAGCGCGAAGGCGTAAAGGAGGGCTGATCGCATGGCTCGAAAAAAACGTGGCAAGAAGCACGAGGAAGAAGCCGGCGAGGCTTGGCTGCTGCCGTATTCTGACCTCATGACGCTCCTCCTTGCGCTCTTCATTTCGCTGTTCGCCATTTCGCAGACGGACCAGAAGAAAATGTCGGAAATGGCGCAGGCATTCAGCGCGGCCTTCAACATGGGCGGCCCGTCGTTCTTTGACAAGATGGGTCCGAACCCCGGCCGTCGCGCAGAAATGCCGTCGGATGACGACGCGGGCAACTCGGCGTACATCCAGGAAAACCAGGCGCTCGAAGACGTCAAGCGGCAGATGGATCAGTACATCGACCAGAATTCACTCAAAGAGCAGCTCTCGACGGAGCTCACAGAAGATGGCCTGCTCATCCGCATCAAGGAAAAAGCGCTGTTCCCGTCGGGGTCTGCCGAGCTCGTCGGGCAGTCGCAGAGCATCGGCCCTGTCGTCGCGGGACTCCTCGCGACGATCCCGGAACGCGTCATCATCTCAGGGCATACGGACAATGTGCCGATTAGTAGCGCGCAGTATCCGTCGAACTGGGAACTCAGCTCGGCGCGCGCGCTGAACTTCATGAAGTATCTGCTGTCCATCAATGCGAAGCTGTCGCCGCAGCGCTTCAGCGCCATCGGCTACAGCGAGTACCGCCCGATTGCAGACAACAAGACGGAAGAAGGGCGCACGAAGAACCGCCGCGTCGAAATCCTCATCGCGCGCAATTTGCGTTTCAATCCGAACGAGGTCAGCGCAGCGAAAGCGAATAACAACAAGAGCGATGCCGCACCGGCGAGCACGGGCGGCGAAACGCCGCAGTCCGGAGCTCAGAATGCGGCCGTCGCGGACGGTTCGCATATCACGACGACAAACTTTTGATGACGGATGAAAATACGCATCCCCTTTTTGGGGGAGGTGCCCCGAAGGGGCGGAGAGGGTAGCGACGTATCGGTATTCAACGATTGTAACAATCTGTCGTTAAAATCGTGAATTTCCGAACGACGCTACCCTCTCAGTCGCGCTGCGCGCGCCAGCTCCCCCAGAGGGGGAGCCGTAGAGGACGGGATTTATGATCACAGGCATCGGCACGGACATCATTGAAATCGGCCGCGTGAAAAAAGCGATTACGAGCGAACACTTCCGCGCACGCGTCTATACGGCAGCGGAGCGCGCGTATTGCGAAGCGCGCGGCGCAGGGGCAGCGGCGTCGTTTGCCGCGCGCTTCGCGGGCAAGGAGGCCGTGCTCAAAGCGCTTGGCACAGGACTGCGCGGCGGCACGCTCTTGGACATTGAAATCTTGAACGACGCACTTGGCGCTCCACAAGTTACGCTCTCCGGCGCGTTCCGTCAATGGGCAGAGGAAAAAGGTGTCAGTCGCGTGCATTTGTCGCTCAGTCATGCGAGAGAATATGCAACGGCATGCTGCGTTATGGAGAGTGCCCAGGACGGCGGAGGACAGGACTTGAAGGACAGGGAGGAACTTCCATGAAAATTTCGTTGGTAGAAGAAATGCGGGACATCGACAAGAAAGCCGCAGAAACATATGGCATCCCCGAGCTCTTGCTCATGGAAAACGCCGGCCACCGCGTGGCGGAGGCGGCGCTCGAACTTTTGGGCGCACCGGCAGGGAAGAGCGTGATCGTGCTCGCCGGCACGGGCAACAATGGCGGTGATGCATTCGCTGCGGCACGCCATCTCGCGAACAGCGGCGTGCGCGTGAAGATTTTCGAGATCGGCGACCCGACGCATCGGCGGCCTTCGGCGGCGACGAACCGCGCGATTGATGAAAAGATGGGCATCGAGATCCATGCGCTCGCGAGTGACCGCGTCTGGGATCGCCTGTCCCTCGCGATGAAATTTTCCGACCTTGTCATCGACGGCATCCTCGGCACAGGCTTCGCGGGCGAGCTCAAGAAGCCCGTGCTGCGCCTCATCGAGCTCGTGAATGACAGCGGCAAGCGCGTGCTGGCTATCGACATCCCGTCGGGCGTCGAAGCGGATACGGGGGCGGTCACGAGCGTGGCCATCGAGGCGGCGGCGACGCTGACGCTCGGCCTCCCGAAGCCTGGCCATTTCTTCTGCCCGGGCGCGGCCTGCACGGGCAAATTGCTCGTCGATGACATCGGCATCCCGTCGGCGCTCCTCGAGGATGAGGCCATCCATCAGAGCCTCCTCGACGATGCGCTCGCCAAGACGCTCCTTCCGGCGCGCCTCGCCAGCGTGCACAAGGGGATGTGCGGACGCATCCTCGTGCTCGCGGGCTCGCGCGGCATGACGGGCGCGGCATATCTCGCGTCGCTCGCAGCACTGAAAGCAGGTGCGGGGCTCGTGACGCTCGCCGTGCCGGAGAGCCTGCATGACCTCATGGAGCAGAAGACGACGGAAGTCATGACCGTGCCCGTGCCGGAGACAAAGCCAGGGAGCGGCATTATCGGCGGCGACAAAGCGCTCGGCACGCTCTTAGAGCTCACGGGCGATTATGATGCCGTGCTCATGGGGCCGGGGCTTGGCCGCGCGCCGGAGATGGGCGAACTCGTGCGCAAGCTCGCGGCCTATCTCGACAAGCCGATGGTGCTCGATGCGGATGCGATCTTTGCGTTCCGCGGCCACCTCAAAGAACTCGCGCGCTGCAAGCAGGTACCTGTGCTCACGCCGCACCTCGGCGAGCTCGCGGGTCTCCTTGACATTTCCGTGCAGGAACTGCGCACAAATCTCGTCACACGCGTGCGCAATGCGGCAGCGGACCTCCAATGCCTCATCGTCGCGAAGAGCGAATGCACGCTTGCGGCGTACCCGCAAGGCGATGTGTTCTTCACGTCGAAAGGCAACCCGGGCATGGCGACGGCGGGTTGCGGCGACGTGCTGGCAGGCTGCATCGTCGGCCTCATGGAGCAGACGGAAAGCGGCCTCGCGCCGCTCGTCGGCATCTACCTGCACGGTCTCGCGGGCGACCTCGCAGCCGAGCAGCTCGGCGACGGCCTCACGGCTTCCGACGTGCTCGCAGAGCTCCCGCACGCGCTCGTGGCGCTCCGCCGCGCGCAGGCAGAAGCATAAACGTTCGCGTACGGCACCATTCCGGAAAGCAGAATACGATTTTCGAAAAAGTCTGGGGGCTCGATGCGATTGGTGATACGGCGACCGTGCGCGCCCATGTCAATCGCTTGCGCGAGAAGATCGAGCCCGAGCCCGCAAAGCCCATTTACGTCGAAACGGTCTGGGGCGCCGGCTATCGGTTCAAGGGGTGAAAACGTTGGGAAAAGATATCGTGGTTTGTTCTTTGTGTCCGCATGCTTGCCGGCTGCAGGAAGGACAGACCGGCCTCTGCGCGGCGCGGACGAATGTGGGGGGAACGATTGTTTGCACGAATTACGGCAAGCTCACGTCCATCGCGCTTGACCCGATCGAGAAGAAGCCGCTCTATCATTTTCATCCAGGCAGCGTGATTCTCTCCGTCGGCAGCTACGGCTGCAACCTCCTCTGTCCCTTTTGCCAGAACCATGAAATTTCACGGGCGAAAGCGGGTGAGCTGCGCGTGGAAGACGTGCCGCCTGCCAGACTCGCCGAGTTTGCGGCAGATACGCGGCAGCGCTACGGCAACATCGGCGTCGCATTCACGTACAACGAGCCGCTCGTGAGCTTTGAATATGTGCGCGATTGCGCGAAATTACTGCACGAAAAACAGTTGGCGGTGGTGCTCGTGACGAACGGGCAGATCTGTGCCGAGCCACTGGAAGAACTTCTGCCGTTCGTCGATGCGATGAACATCGACCTCAAAGGCTTCACGCCAGCGTTTTACGATTGGATCGGCGGCGACCTCGCGACGACAAAAGCGACGATTGCGCGCGCAGTTGCGGCGGGCGTTCATGTCGAGGTCACGACGCTTGTCATCCCGGGAAAGAACGATGACGAAAAAGAGATGGATGCGGAAGCCGGGTGGCTCGCGTCCATCTCACATGAAATTCCTTTGCACTTGTCACGGTATTTCCCACGCTATCATTGCGAGATTCCTGTGACGCCGGTTGCGACGCTCGAACGATTACAACGAATAGCAAAAAAATACCTGAAGTATGTTCATCTTGGAAATGTCTGATATCTTGCTGAACGTCACATCTCCAGCAGGGGGCTGTTGCACAAAGTAGCTTTTAGTTATCCACAGGCAACGGTTCCCTTGAACAATCGGTCTTCGATGCCGTAATCCTCGAATTACGTGTTTCGTTCCGAAACAGGGTACACGGGAACAAGCGGTTGCGAAAACCACCTTTTAAAACATATCTTTTTGTCTTTTGAATTTTAAAATGCAGCTTCAAAATGTCATGCGCCATCGCATAGAGGATGGCCTCGATGCGGACGTTCTCGATTCCCTTGGTGAGGAACCGCCGGAACTTCATCGCTGACTTGACGCTCGAGAATACGCCCTCGGCTTGGATGCCGCGGTTCTTCATGAGCTCCCGTCCTTCCTTCGAGTCGACCCGCTTGGTTTGTTCCTCACGGTACTGCTGGAACTTCTTGGAAACCTCGAAGTGCTTGTCGCGTTCTTCCATCGGCAGATTGCTATGGTTGCCGTGGATGCATTTCGTCTTGCACGGGCAGTCCTTGCAGCTCTCGCAAGCGTAACGCGTCAGCTTGGCCGTATAGGTTCCCTGTTTGTTCGTCCGCGTGGAAGTGCCGACCGCCTTGATCTTGCGCCCCTGGGAGCAGAGGTAGGCGTCTTCGTCCGGCAGGTAGGTCATGTTCTCGCGGCGCCCGATGTCGCTTTTCCATCTCTTCGTCTTGCGCATCTCGTAGTTGCTCGGCTGGATGAAGGCTTTCTGCCCGTGCGCTTCGAGGTAGGCGCTGTTTTCCTCGCCGTCATAGCCGGCGTCGGCGACGACGTTCTCGTAGTGCAGGCCGCGTTCCTCCATCCGCTCGAGCGTCGGGATGAGCGTGTTGACGTCCGCAGGGTTCTGGAAGATGTCGACGCCGACGATGAACTCGGAGTCCACGCAGTACTGGACGTTGTACGCCGCTTTGAGCTGGCCATTCTTGCGGTTGTCTTCCTTGACCCGCATGTAGGTCGCGTCGATGTCGGTCTTCGCCATGCTGTTGCGCCCGCCGAGGAAGTGCATCTGCCACGTGTAGCGCTTGAGCTTCGAAACGATCTCGTCCAGCTGCTCGAAGATGCGCTGGAGCTCGGTCTTGCGTTTCCCTGCGCCGTGGACGAAGACGATCTTTTCGCTGCGCTGCTTCTGCCGGAGCTTCCTGCGGAGCTTCTTGAGCTCGCGCAGGCGGATGTTTTTCCCATGCTTGATGCTGATGGAAAGTTTTTCTTCGCATCGGTCAAAGACGGTGGCCGCTTTCTCGAGGCACGTCTGCCGGTTCCGCAAGACATTCTTCTTCCAGACGTACTGGGTCTTGCTGGCAACGGACTCGATTTTCGTCCCGTCGATGAAGACGGTTTCTTCCGTGATGGCTCCACTTGCTTTCAGGAGCTTGAGGAAGGTTTGGAAGATGTCTTCGATGACGGATGCGCCAAGGTGCTCTTTCTGAAAGCGCGCGAGCGTGGAGTGATCGGGGGCTTTCTTCCCGCGGAGGATGTACAGGAAACGGATGTCGTTCTTGCACATGTCTTCGATGGAACGCGTCCCCGAGACGTTGAGGAATCTTGCTTCGAGAAGGATGGCCAGCATCTGCCACGGCTGCACGGAATTTTCGCCGATCCTCTTGTAGGAATCGCGCAAAGTTTTGAGATTCAGCCCTCCGATGATGTGGCACAGCAGGCGGACGGGGTCGTCCTTGTCGATGGGAAATTCATATTCCATGGGGAGAACCAGTTGATAATTGTCCCCGAGGCTTGTATAATCTGGTGTAGGATTTAGTTTGTTCATACCTAAATTCTACACCGATTCCCGAGCCTTTGAAATGGGGTTCGGGAATTTTTGTTCAATTATGGGGCGTTTCGTACGGAAGTTTGTGCGACAGCCCCAAGGGTGCGAATGCGAAACAATATGTAAGTAGTTTCGAAGCATTTCGTAGGATGAATTGCTTCGAAACAGAGTGCGCCTCGTTTTGCTATCGCACCCTTGTACCCTTTCCACCGCTTCGCGGTCCCCCTTCCCCTGAGGGGAAGGCTGCGGAGGGCGCTACGTTCGCAATAGATAGTGACAATAATATCTCATTTCATACGGTTCTATTTTCTTGTGCCGCCATCTTTTTGGCGGCCTTTTTTTCATACCACCACGCGCCGACGATCAGCAGCACGGCGAGCACGACGACGACGATGAGGCGCGTCGGGTCTTCTTGGCGCGTGATCGTGTCGTGGCCGATGATGGCTTCGATGCCGGTCGAGGGAAACTTGCCGACGAACGAGGCGATGACGTAGTCGCGCATGCTCATGGCCGAGAGCGCGCCAAGGGCATTCAAAAGGATGCTCGGGAAGTACGGCACCATGCGCGCGATGAGCATGACGACGAAGCCGCGCTTGCCGCTGTACTTGTCGATATTCGCAAGTGTCTTGTGCTTCGCGATGACGCGCTCCGCCGCGTCGCGGAAAAAGAAGCGCAGCAGCACGAAGCTCAGCGCCACGCCTACCGTCTCGGCGACGACGGAAAGGAAGATGCCCCAGAAGATGCCGAAGATCAGCGTGTTCGCCGTCGAAAAAATAATGGCGGGCGGAAAGCCGAGCGCGTTGACGAAGAGCGTCAAGAGAAAGCTGAACACGACGGCCCAGCCGCCGAATGATTGGATGTACTCGGCGGTCTCCGTGATGTCGCCGCGCGCGAGCAAGCCGCAGAGGTGCGGGAAGAATGCGGGATTCACGAGATGGATGATGAGCACGAGCATGACGATGGCCGCCGCCGCGCCGGCTTTCACCATGCCCATGGAGGCTTTCGGGACGAGTGACAAGAGAGCATCAAATCCTTTCCGAGGCAAGAAGTTTATCCTGAATTATTCAACGAGGCGCATCAGTGACTGACTCGCCTATTATCACATCAACATTGTGGAATCCGTTTTGTTTCGGCGGCACGCAACCTTTCATAT
>OMWS01000132.1 GCA_900314825.1 uncultured Veillonellaceae bacterium
AATTATACCAAACGGGCACGGCTCATGCTATTTTTATGGCCGAAAATATTGATTTTTCAAGGCTCACAGGCGCTTATGCACCTGCGAAGTTTGAGTTAATAAATGGATTTGGTGGCGGTTCTAAGGGAGAAAAACCATATTCAAATTCTTTAGCGGTTCAGCAGTTCAACGATTCTATCAGCAATCAACGTCGTAAATTCATTGCGCTTGGCATCGTCGAACAGGTCGAACCATGATTTGTTGCATTTTTTGAAATCCGGCAATTCTTCTCCGCCGTACTTGTCCTTCAGACTTCCGTACCATCTATCAATCACATCCAATTTGACAAACCAGCAATCGGCATCATGATCGATTTCCTCTTCCTTGATGTTTAACAGTTCGCAAATTTTCTGATGAGAGAGATATTTCTTGCCATCCGCCGCGCACTGAAAATAAGATACGTAGAAGCTGTTATCCAGTTCTGCCCTGACCACAAGAGGGATGCCGTGCGTGGCCTCATGGTACACGAAGCTAATGCCTGGGTAGGCATTTTTTTGCAAGGAATAATACCGAGGGAGGCGGGTCTTGTTTTCATAATCGAAATCATCGATCACGCGCGGCTGATTTTTGATTTCCGTCACTTTTGATATGATTTCGCGGAAAACCGTGCGCAGCAAATCCTCTTTCATGTTGCCCATCGCAGCATAAATTTTCTCTGCACTCTGAAAATTATCGAACGACTTTTTCAGCACGGCCTCGATGCCTTTCTGTTCTTCGTCATTCATGATACCGCAAACCTCCTCCATCGCCTGTTTGATCTGCAAGATGGATTCACGCAGTCGCGTCGTGTCGAGAACCGCTTTCGCACACGTATCGAGCCACGGAATGATGTCCGCAGCGAATGATAACGGAACCACATGAAGCCCGGTCGCAGCGCCTGTACTGTAGGAAGAGGGTGGATGCCCGTCCAAGGTCAAGTAGTACATCGCGGCATCTTCGCCGTCCGGTGCTTTTGCATAGGCAAAGTAATCCTTGCACTGGTCTTCCTGATCGCCGGCATAGATTTTGACCTCGATAGGAAAGGCGTAAGCACCGACCTCAAGAAACAGATCAATCCGCCGCTGGTCTTTGATTGAATACTCGCGATACACGTGCGATGCAGCAATTTCTGCTTCCGAAAACGACTTCCCGAGCACCTCTTGATAAAACAGCTTCAGGAATTTCGTCCCCTGCCCATGAGAGCCCTGCGGAGACAACAGTTCATAAAGCAGCCGACACATCTTCACCTCGTCCGTATCTGCGCCAAGCACCTGCAGGAGATTGAACCCATATCCCTTGTACTGCCGCAAGAGCTCGCTCCGCTGCCTTACGGCCGTGATGTCAGCGAGCATCGCCGACAAGGCAAGCTGATCCATAAATGCACCCCTCCTTAATTTCCATCGCAGATTTCCTGCGCCATCCGGCAGAGCTTTTCTGCCATACTTTCGTCTTCAGGTCCAAAAACACGTGCGACTTCGCGTCTGGCTTTTGTTATATCCGTGAAACGCACAATACGCGCGAACCGTTTTGCGTGACGCTGATCGTAGTCTTTTGCGACGGACGATGAAATGCTCTTAGCATCACCTGTCGCGTCCACAACCGTTTGGCCAAACCGCTGCTCCATTTCATGCTCGTCAGCCATGTTCAGAAAGCGGCGCAAATCTTCATCCTCTAGGCATCGCTCTGCGATTTTCGTCGTGTCCTCCACAGCTTCCGGGCAGTCTCGGAACAAGCGCCTCATTTCTTCCGCGCCCTTCCCGTCATATTCCTTGCTTGGGAACGACATCCTATCTTCGTCCTGCATCGTGCATCCTTGCTGCAAGCAGAGCAGCAGATCGTGAAACGGCTGGTCTTCTTGCAGCGCATAATGCACATCATTCGTCGCTACCAGTGGTGCGCCGCAGGTCTCGCTCAATTCCAGCAGCCGCTTCGTAATCATATCTTCTTCCAGCAAGCCGTGGTTCTGAACTTCGAGATAAAAATTCTCTTTTCCAAAAATCTCCTGATATTCTCGCACGGCTTCCCCAGCTCGCTGTTCGTCGCCAAAAATTGACAATCGTGGGATTTCGCCAGCCAAGCAGCCGCTAAGAGCAATGAGCCCGGACGCACGGATGCGCAGATCTTTTTTTGTCACCGCACCTTGTTCATTTGCCATCCCGACGAGTTCTTGCAAATGATGCAAGCCCTTGATATTGGCAACGAGCAGTACAAGATGTGTGATGGACGAGTGTCCGCCGAGTTCCGCTTCGACATTCAGTTCACAGCCAATGATAGGACGAACGCCAACGGCTTTAGCGGCTCGCAAAAAAGCAGGGACGCCGCGCAGCGTATTGTGGTCGGTGATGGCAAGTGCCGAACTGCCCTTCCTTTTTTGCTCCAGCAAGAGCTCCATCGGGCTGCTGGCAGCGTCCAGCAGGCTGTAATGTGTATGGCAATGCAGCTCCACATACTCCATAGAAAGCCCCCCCCTCGTGACGATGGCTTATTTCTACAACCATCGTCCAAAATCCTTTTTGCTCCCGTGCTTCGGGAGATTTTTTATATCGTGATGATAGCACATGACTGCGGACAAATGTGGGATATGTGATATGTTACGATACAAACCACCCATCAGATGGAATCCATTTCGAAGAAAACTTCGATGTTCTTCCATCGTTACCGCATCGGTCAGATTCTGCGCTCGGCCAATGCCTGCAAGCTCAAGGGATTTTCCGCCATTCTGGTGTTCCTTGTGCTTGTCAGCATCATCTTCGAGAACCGCTCGCTCTACATGCAGCGTCGGCTTCACGAGAAATCTCTGCCGTTTGGCAAGGACACGGCCTACCGCTTCTTGAACTCCTGCCACACGAACTGGCGCAGGTTCACACTGCTCCTCGCATCACGGATCATCAACGAGACGATCAAGCCGCTGACGGATGCCGGCAGGCGTTGCTCCATCGTCGTTGACGATTCGCTTTTCAGCCGTGCGCGCTCCAAGCGCGTGGAACTCTTGGCGAACGTCTACGACCATGTGAGCCACCG
>OMWS01000009.1 GCA_900314825.1 uncultured Veillonellaceae bacterium
AGTTGGCCGTCTTAGCGTAAGTATATTTTATTCGAGAAAAAAGCGGTCTCAGCCCTTGGGACATAAGGGTTGAGGCCACTTTGGCTTTCAAAACTCGGGACGCCTCCTCCTACTGCGCACAAGAGGACGTTCCGCAGCAAAAACATTATAACAAGGACTTGCAATAACGGCAAGACATGTTATAATGTTCATAGGCTAAGAAGTTGAGAGAAAGCCATTGCAGGCAAAGCCCCTAGGACTGCAACCTGGGGGCTTTTCTATGTACAAAAATTCCCTTGAAATCCTGCTACGCATGAGATTTCAAGGGAATTTCCTGTATTTATGGGTTTACGCCACGTCGCACATCATGACATCGCCATTCGTGGCATCGACGAGGACGCGATATTTCACGCCATTCTGTTCGCACGCGATCTTGTAGGCAGGATGGAAGCCGAAGTGCGGGCGCGGACGCTGGTCCTGCGCTTGCGCCGCGTCGCTCTTCTGCTCGGCGGCCTGCGGCTGCGCTTGCGCATCGCCGTCCGCCTGCGCCATCGACGCGCCCTGCGGCGGCTGCTGGCCTTGCATCATCGGCGGCTGGCCCTGCGGCGCGCCTTGCATCATGCCCGGCTGGCCGCCCATCATGCCGCCCTGCGGCGCCATGCGGTGGTCGTAGCCATCATGTTCATAGCCGTCGTGGTTCTGGTCATCGTAACGGTGATCGCCATCGTTGTGATCATAACCATCATGATCGTAGCCATCGTGATCATAGCCGTCATGCTTCTCGTAGCCGTGGCCGCGATCGTCGTGGCCGGCATGGAGCGCGGTGAAGGCGTTCTTATCGCCGCCCTTGCGTTCTTTCTTCTCCCGCTTGTCCTCTTTGTCTTTCTTATCTTTTTGCATCGCGAGGTTTTCGAGGTTCACGTTCTTGAACGTCAGCGCGCTCTCGTCGAAGCCGACGGCTTCGGCTGCTTTCGCTTTCGCTTCATCCTCGCTGATCAGCGTGACGTTCTCGCGGGCCGCCTGCGCCGCGACAAGCTGGCTGCGTGCCGCCGCTTTCGCCGCGTGCTCGCTCTTTTCCTGCTGGATATCAATGGCCACGCCAACGCCGCCGATCAGCGCCAGCGCCACGACAGCCGCGAGCCCTTTCTTCCAATATTTCTTGCCTGCGTTGTTCACTTTTTCCATATCCATGATCGTGACCTCCTAAAGTCGTTTGTCTGCTTTTTTCGTGCTCCCTTTTGGAACTATGCTTATCATAGCAGGCAGTTTGAAACTGGTGCGCAACGGTTTCGAAACAATTTCGAAACAAACCATTTCGTTTGCGAAAACTTTGCATGACACGCCAAACGCCCCCTTTTGTTTCCTACATTCTATGATAGAATGAAAAGAAACCGAAAGGGGGCGTCCTCCATGTTCCACGTCCGCGATATCTCGCTCGAAAGGCGCATCCTCACGACGAATTTCCTCATGGTCTTCATCCCGGCGCTGCTGCTGTTTGTCGCAGGCTTCGCGCTCTTGGGCGCGCTGCGTCTCGCGGGGACGGCGCGGCAGAATGATTTCGCGGCGCTCTTCCCGACGCAGGGTCCGGCGCTCTCGATCCAGTACGCGATCGACGAGCTCCGGTACGAGGCCGACCATCACAAGACGCCGCGCCTGAAGTCCTTCGAAGACCCCGTCGCCATCCTGGAAAAAGAGGGCATCGCTGTCTCGATTGCGTCAAAAGACGGTACGATCTACGTCACGCCCGGCACGAGCGCCGAGGCGCTCCAAAATCGGGCGCTGCCGAAAGACACGCTCTTGCACCACGGGCCGATGATGATGGGCAGTGCGCCGATGAATGCGCCCGCAGAACATCATGACGGCGCGATGCATCACCACGACGCGGCGCCCCCGATGATGCCGGAGAGCGAGCGGCCGCACGACGACGATGCCGAGCAGCTGCTCTGGACGCGGGATGGCGTGTATTTCGCCTACACGTCGCCCGTGACGGGCACGACGATCCGTGCGGCGGGCGCGCTGCCATTTCTCGCGCAAGAACGCCTCACGGAAGGGCCAGCCAAGCACCTCATCGAGGCGCTCTTGCTCGTTATCGTCGGCTCGGCCATCCTCTTCATCGTCTTCCTCGGCCTCTACCTCTCACGCCTCTTGACGGAACAAATCCTCGGCCCGCTCGACGCGCTGCGCGCTGCCTCGGCCCGCATCAAAGGCGGCGACCTCGACACGCCGATGGACGCATCCGCCATGCGCGGCGACGAGATGGGCGCGGCGTGCCGCGACTTCGACGCCATGCGCGCCGAGCTCCGGGACGCCCGCGACGAGCGCGCCCGCTACGATGCGCAGCGCAAGGAGCTCATCGCCGGCATCTCGCACGACCTCGCGACACCGCTGACGCTCCTCAAGGGCTACGCCGACGGCCTGCTCGCGGGCCTGGCGACGACGGAGGGAAAACGCGCGCAGTATGCGCAGCGCATCGCGGGCGCCGCCACCTCGATGGAACGCCTCGTGAACAATCTGCGCATGTTCTCCCGCCTCGAGCTCGGCCGTATGCCGCTCCACCCCGAGCCCGTCGCGCTCGTGCCGTACTTCGAGGATTGCGTCTCCGAGCAAAAGGATCTGCTCGCCGACCGTGGCCTTCGGCTGACGCTCGACACGCAGCACGCCGACGCGACGGCTGCGGCAAACATCGACCGCGATGCTTTTGCCCGTGTCATCGACAATCTTTTCGGCAACGCCATCAAATACAAGGAGACGGACACCATCGCGATGGATCTCATCGTCCGAACGGACGCCGAAAACGCCCGCCTCACGTTCGCCGACCACGGTCCGGGCGTGCCGGAGAGTGCACTGCCGCATCTCTTCGAGCTTTTTTACCGCACGGATGCCGCCCGCACGGACACGAAAAAAGGCAGCGGCCTCGGCCTCGCGATCTGCCGCGAGATCGTCACAGGGCTCGGCGGAGAAATTTCTGCCAGCACAACCGATGGCGGCGGGCTGACGATTACGATTGAACTCCCCATTTTGAACGGAGGCCTCTCATGAAACAGATTCTGATCATCGAAGACAATCTCGAAATCGCCGAGCTCGAGCGCGATTTTCTCGAGGCGGCGGATTTTGCCGTGACAATCGCGGCGGACGGCGAGCAGGGGCTTCGGGAGCTGCGCAAAGAACATGCAGCGTTCTCGCTCGTCCTGCTCGACATCATGCTGCCGGGCCGCGACGGCTTTGCCATCTGCCGCGACATCCGGGGACAGAGCGAGATCCCCGTGCTCATCGTCTCCGCAAAAGGCGAGGACATCGACAAGATCCGCGGCCTCGGCCTCGGCGCGGACGACTACATCACGAAGCCGTTTTCCCCGAGCGAGCTCGTCGCGCGCGTACAGTCACACATCAAGCGCTACGAACGCGTGCGGCGCTCCGGCGCTGCGGAAGCCGCCGCCAGCCCGAACGAAGCGGACAGTATCCACGGGATGACCGTTTCCATAAGTGGCAACCCGAAGAACACGAATGCGCCCAGCGGCGCCCATGACGATATCCCCGCGCCGCACACGCATGACATCGTGCACGGGGCGCTGCGCATCGACACGCTCGGCCACCGCGTCTTCCTCGCACAAAAAGAGCTCGCACTCCCGAACAAAGAGTACGAGCTCCTGACGTTCCTCGCCGAGCATCCCGGCATCGTATTTTCGAAAGAACAGCTGTTCGAACGCGTCTGGGGCCTTGACGCCGTCGGCGACACCGCGACCGTCATGGTCCACGTCAACCGCATCCGCAGCCGCATCGAAGCCGATCCCGCGCATCCCATCTACATCGAGACCGTCTGGGGCGCGGGCTACCGCTTCCGCGGGTGATTTTTGCTCAAATCTGGATGGAATGGAAGCCGCTCGCTTTGTGCAAGCGGTTCATGATGGCGAGGCCGAGGCCGCGTTCCGTCGTGCCTTCGCCGAGCAGCGCATCAGCGTTTGTATCGTCGAACGCAATCAAAGCTTCATAGATATGGGCGGCGATAGCAGACAAATCGCCTTGCGCGCCGTAGGGCTTGCGCAACTCGCTCGGGATAACGTCTGCAAGCGCGGCGCAAACTTCGTCGCTCGCAAGGATGCCGACCGTATGCCCTTCTTTTTGCAGCTGGCGCACTTGCCGACGGAACGCCGCCGCCATCTTCGTTGGCTCGCCTTCGAGAAGCGTCAACGGCGCACGTGGCGCGTAGTGCTTGTATTTCATGCCCGGCGCTTTCGGCGTGACATTTGCGCCGACGAGCGCGGGATCGAGGCGCGCGCCGCCGAGCACTTCCGTCAGCATCTCGCGCGTGATCGCGCCGGGGCGCAAAATAACTGCAACAGGCCCTGTGCAATCGACGATCGTTGACTCCACACCAAAGCGGCACGGGCCGCCATCGAGGATCAGGGGGATGCGGCCATCCATATCACGCAGCACGGAGGCCGCCGTCGTCGGGCTCGGCCGTCCCGAGATGTTCGCGGATGGCGCAGCGACCGGCACGCCTGCCGCGCGGATCATCGCCCGCGCCGCCGCGCTCTCCGGCATGCGCACGCCGACCGTCGCAAGCCCGCCCGTGATACGGTCGGGCACGACGGCCTTTCGTTTCAATATCAACGTCATCGGGCCGGGCAAAAACGCCGCCAGGAGCTTCTCCGCCATCGGCGGAATGTCCTCTGCGATCTCTTCGACCATCGCCCGATCCGCGACATGCAGGATCAGCGGATTGTCCGACGGCCGCCCCTTCGCCTCATAAATCTTCGCGCACGCCGCACCATCAAGCCCATTCGCCCCGAGGCCGTACACCGTCTCCGTCGGGAATGCCACGAGCTGGCCCGCGCGCAGCAGCCGCCCCGCTTCCGCGAGCGCGGCTTTTGCGGCGTCGCCCTTTAGATTTTCAATATTCAAAACTTCCGTTTTCATTCAGCAACGTTCTTTCTTCATTCACGAAACGCTTGAACGGATGCCGAACGTAACTTTTTACAGCAGCCTTCCCCTCTGGGGAAGGGGGACCGCGTTAGCGGTGGAAAGGGTACAAGGGTGCGATTTGCAACAATACCATACGTGTAACATAGCAGTACGATGTCTGAGAACGCGCCACTATGTTACTACGAATTATTCGTTCGGCTATCGCACCCTTGTACCCGCTCCGCCTCGCTAACGCTCGGCACCTCTACCTAAAGGATAAAGCGACCTCTAAACGCTAAAGCGCTAAGAGTCTGCTTTTCCCAGAGGGAGAGGCTGCTGTAATTGTTACTTCAGCATCCTATCGATATTTTATGCTTTCCAAGCAACAACGACTCTTTCAATCCCGCCGTAATCCTTGATAATCTCCGTCCGTGCAAACGCGCCGTTCTCCTCTGCCATCTTCGCGACCGCTTTTTCCTGGTGAATCCCGACCTCGACGGCGAGGAAGCCGTCCTCTTTCAAAAGAGTGGGACTGTCCGCGATGAGGCGGCGATAGAAGGCGAGGCCGTCCGGACCGCCGGCGAGCGCCGTGCGCGGCTCTTTGCAGCGGACCTCGGGCGCAAGTGTTTCGATGTCTGCGTCTGGAATATAGGGTGGATTGGAGAGAATCGCGTCGTAGCTTCCAATGTTTCCAGCCAGCGGATGTAACAAGTCGCCCGTGTAGAATGTGATGCGTTCCGTCAATTCGAGAGAGGCTGCATTTTCTTCGGCCACCTTGCGCGCTGCTTCGGAAATGTCCACGGTATCTGCCGTTGCCTCCGGCACGTACTTGAGCACGGACAAGCAGATCGCACCCGTGCCTGTGCCGATATCGGCGAAACGCACTGGATGCGATTCACTCGCCTCTGCCGATGCTACTTTGTCGTCTGCTTCTTCAGTTGCGGGCTTACTTTCCGCACCACTCAACCACTTCAACCGCTCAATCGCCGCCTGCACGAGGATTTCCGTGTCGGGCCGCGGCACGAGCGTGTCTTCCGTGACCTTGAACGGCAGCCCCATGAATTCCCGCGTGCCGATGATGTACGCGACGGGCACGCGGCTCACGCGCTGCTTGATGGCTTCGCGGTATGCTGCAAGTTCCTCGAGCTGCAAGGGTTCTTCAAAGTGGACGTAGAGGTAGATGCGTTCCTTCTTCAGCACGTGGCCGAGCAAGACTTCCGCGTCGATGCGCGGCGACTCGATGCCTTTCTCCGTGAAAAAGCGCGTCGTCCACTGCAAGATGCTGCCGATCGTCCAGACGCGCTGCGGCTCTACGGCAGCCCGTGGCCGCTCTGCTTGCGGCTGTTTCGTTTCGTTCATATCGTTCCTTTAGTCTTCCATCTGTTTGAGCCGTTCCGCTTGGTCGGCCGTGATGAGCGCCGCCAAGATTTCATCGAGATCGCCGCCGAGCACGGCGTCAATGCGATGCACTGTGAGGCCGATACGGTGATCCGTCACGCGGCCTTGTGGGAAATTGTACGTGCGGATGCGCTCGCTGCGGTCGCCCGAACCGACTTGGCTTCGGCGTTCCGACGCGATCGCGCCCTGCTGCTCCTGCTCGGCCCGCGCTTTCAGGCGCGCGCGCAGGACTTTCATGGCCTTTTCCTTGTTCTTGAGCTGTGACTTTTCATCCTGGCACTGCACGACAAGCCCCGTCGGCAGATGCGTGATGCGGATGGCCGTCTCCGTGCGGTTCACGTATTGGCCGCCCGCGCCCGACGCGCAATACGTGTCGATGCGCAGATCTTTCGGATCGATGGCGACATCGACCTCCTCGGCCTCCGGCAGCACGGCGACCGTCGCAGCTGACGTATGGATGCGGCCGCCCGACTCCGTCACGGGCACGCGCTGCACGCGGTGCGTGCCGCTCTCGTATTTCAGCCGGCTGTACGCGCCAAAGCCCGCGACGAGGAACGTGACCTCCTTGAAGCCGCCGAGCTCCGTCGCATTACTGTCCATCATCTCGACGCGCCAGCCTTGCCGCTCCGCATAGCGGCTGTACATGCGGAACAGGTCGCCCGCGAAGAGCGCCGCCTCCTCGCCTCCGACGCCGCCGCGGATCTCCATGATGACATTCCGCTCGTCATTCGGGTCTTTTGGGAGCAGCAAAAGAGGGAGCTCGCGGTCGAGCTCCTCTTTTTGTGCCGTCAATTCGGATAATTCTTCTTCAATCAAATGGCGCAGCTCGTCATCCGGCTGCTCGCTGAACAAATCCTTGTCCTCGGCAATGCGGCGGACGACATCCTTGTAATCGCGAAACTTTGCAACAATCGGCAACAGTTGCGCGTGCTCCTTGTTATAGCGTTGCCACGTTTCGATATCCGACAAGACATCGGGATCGGCGATGAGGGATTCGAGTTCTTTATACTTATCTTCGACGGCTTGTAACTGGTCGAGCAAAAAGTTTCTTCCTTTACTAAAATATGATGATTGATTGCGACCGTAACAAATCCAGCAGCCTTCCCCTCAGGGGAAGGGGGACCGCGTTAGCGGTGGAAAGGGTACTTTGGTGTGATTTGTCACAAACAGCATACCTGTAACATAGCAGTACGACTTCTGACAACGTGCTGCTGTGTTGAGATGATGTATTTGTTTGGCTATCGCACCCTTGTACCCGCTCCGCCTCGCATACGCTCGGCACCTCCCCCAGAGGGGGAGGCTTTTATTGAGAGACGCTTGGCAATAGTTCAGAAGTTCCTTCGGTCTTCGTCACGTCCTTGTACTCCCCCGTCCCCGGCACGATTTCTTCCGCCGGCAGCACGGCCTTCAGCGACTCGATCGCCACTTCGACCATGTCATCCTCCGGCGGGCGCGTCGTGAGGTATTGGAGCCAGAGGCCAGGCTGGATGAGCTTCAGCGCGACGGGATTCGTCGTGCGGCCGGCGAAACGGATGAGCTCGTAGCTGATGCCAGCGACAACCGGCAGCAGCAGCACGCGGCTCGCGATGCGCTCGATGAGGCTCGGCCAGCCGAGGAACGCAAAGACGAAGATCGACACGAGCATGACGATGAGCAGGAAATTCGTGCCGCAACGCGGATGCAGGCGGCTGAACTGCTGCACATTCTCGACCGTCAGCGGCAGCCCCGCCTCGTAGCAATGGATCGTCTTGTGCTCCGCGCCATGGTACTGGAACACGCGGCGGATGTCCTTCATGCGCGAGATGCCCCAGATGTAACCGAGGAAAATGATGAGGCGCAGCGCGCCCTCCATGAGGTTCAAAAACACGGGATCATCCGTCACGAAATGGAAGAACTTCGCGCCGCCCGTCGGGATCGCGATGAAGAGGATTGCCGCGAGCACGAACGCGAAGACGATCGTCCCGGCCATCTCCTTGTCCGTGAGCTGCTCGTCCTCCTCGCCCGCCATTTTCGCCGAATACGACAACGAGCGAATGCCGAGCACGAGCGACTCCACGAGCGACACCGTGCCGCGCAAAAACGGCTTCTTGAGGATCGGATACCGGTCCGCGATGGAATGCACCGGACCGCAATCCACTTCGATGCGCCCCTCGGGACTGCGCACCGCCGTCGCGACCTTCCCTGGCCCGCGCATCATGACGCCCTCGATGACAGCCTGCCCGCCGACACTCAACTTGCCCATAGCGTTTCCTCCCTGCAAAAATCTCTGTGACACACACTTTACCACAACTGCGTGAAAAATCATAGGAGAAAGTTTGTCTCCATCCTCGATGACCCTCTCAGTCGCGCTTCGCGCGCCAGCTCCCCCAGAGGGGGAGCCGTAATTTACATGCACAAAAAAGGAGTTGTTGCGATTTGCAACAACTCCCCTGAACACTTCGATTAGTGTTTGCCGTAGCGCTTGTTGAACTTCTCGATGCGGCCGCCGGCAGCGACATCACGCTGACGACCCGTGAAGAACGGATGGCACTTCGAGCAGACGTCGACGCGGATCTCCGGCTTCGTGGAACCCGTCGTGAACGTGTTGCCGCAGCCGCAGACGACCTTCGCCTCCGGATAATACTTCGGATGAATGCCCTGTTTCATGTCTTTTTTCCACCTCGCTTGCCCCAAAAACTGGGAATAGGATACAAGCAGACTCTGCGCCCGCTTGGTTCTGACCTAGCTTCCCGTTTCGGGGAAGTGCCAGTCACATGTAACTGGAACCAGACGCCTTGCGTCCAGTACGGCAAATAGTATACCACAAGGAGGCAGGCTGTGCAAGAAAAATTTACACCTTCCTCGCGAACAAGGACAAGTTCGTGTACCTCTCGAACGGCGAGTACGTCATGACGGCAGAAGCGACAAGCCGGTAGGTTATGTAAAGTTTTACATAACCATAAGGATGTTGCCGTATGCTGATCATGTCTATTCCAAGATCATCAAGATCATGGAAGCCCAAAAGGCGATGTATCAGGAAACGCTCGTCAAAATCCCGACGCCGAAGTTCTATATGCTTTACAACGGCAAGCCGCAGAAGAAATTCCGTGATGTACTCAAACTGTCGGATGCCTTTAACGAGGAAGACGGAGACCTCGAAATCCGTGTCCATGTCATCGACATTTCCTACAACGAAAAGAACGAAATCCTGCAATCCTGCGAGCCGCTTTACGGCTACAGCTACCTCGTCCATCTCATCCAAGCGTACAAGAAGGAAAGCGACGATGACGATACCGCCATTGCAAAGGCCATCGACGATTGCAAGAAAGCAGGCATCCTGACAAATTTCCTCGCGAAGAACGGCAAGGAGGTCATCGATATGTTCAAACTTCAATGGAATATCAAAGACGCAAAAAAATATTGGACGGAAGAAGCGCACGAAAACGGCAAGGTCGAGGGCGAGATCAAGGGGAAAGCGGACTCTGCACGTTCGCTGATGAAGACGATGAATTGCACGAAGGAAAAGGCAATGGAACTCCTGCAAATCCCGACGGAACTTCAACCGAAAATCATGGCGATGCTCTAAGCGAAAAATTTCCAAATGGAATGAGGCTTCTATAGCGCCAACGCGCACGCAAGCAGCGACGACGTGATGAAAGCCCTCGCAGAGAATCCGCGTGCGGTGCAGACGATACTGGGGATGCAGAGGCATTTCGGGTTTCGGTGAGGAACGAAAATGCCCATGGGAATGTGAAAAAAATCTGGAATTAGGCAGGACTTTTAGGATGTGATATAGAATATATTGGCAGAATCATAAGAAGTGTCTCGTATATTCAAGGGAGGCGGTTTGTTATGTCAGGGTTTCTAAGCCTTGTTTGGTTCGTAACGCTCATCGCGTTCGTCGTATATTGGCGCAAGAAAAAAGCGGCCAAGCGCGATTTCGGGCCAGACAGCGAGGAGTACAGGAAGGTCAGCACCATCAAGCGTGCTATCGGCGTTGTATGCGTTTTGGCCTTCATCGGCGCAGGAGCAACAGCCCCGAAGCAGGAAGATACTACGGCTTCTAAACCTGCGGTAAGCACCACTTCGAGCACATCTTCTTCATCGAGCAGTTCTTCCAGCGCAAGCGAGAAGAAAGCCGCTTCTGAAGAAAAAGCCAAAAAGCCAGAACCACCGAAGAAACAGCTCACGTTGCAGCAGCAGGCGCTGAAAGATACTTCCGTATCGATTGAATACCGCAATGCATTGAAGTCTGGCATCAACTATGCGACCGTGATGCATATGTCGAAACAGGGCGTTTACGACCAGTTGGTTTCGGAATACGGCGATCACTTCCAGCCGGAGGCTGCACAATGGGCTGTCGAGCACATGAGTGACATCGATTGGAACAAGAACGCCGTGGAATCCGCGAAGACCTACCAAAAGGAAATGGCGATGAGCCGCGCACAGATTCAGCAGCAGCTCGCATCTCCGTATGGCGATAAGTTCACGGAAGAAGAAGCACAATACGCCGTCGATCATTTGCCACAGTAAAAGGATGTGAATCGCAATGGGGTTCTTTGATTCCGTAAAGAGCAACAGCAAGTCGGCCGAGGAAATGCGTCCAAGCCCAGTTCGGGAATTTCTCGGACAAGAGCTTTTCGCCATCGACTGCCGTGGCTCGAATCTCTATGTGCATGAAAATGCTGTCGTTATCGACAAGACAGGTGGCGGCCTCTGGAATGTTGGCGACAACAACTTCAAGGTCATTCCGTTCAAATCGATTGTCGCGGTTCAAGCGAAACTGAAATCAACTCTGTTGAGCGGTTACATCGAATTTGAAACGGCGAACAGTCCTCTTAGCGTCGGAAGCGACAAGGCAGAACGCAATAGCGAAAACAGCGTCATTCTTAGCGGAACGGACGAACGCTACGCGCAGGCGAAAGAGGCACTTCAGTATATCTTCGACCACATCTGCAAATAAGCAAGACACACGACTCCCCCGAAGCAATGAACTTCGGGGGAGATTTTTTGCGGAGGCTCTAGGAAATGTCCTAGGGCTTCTTTTTTATGAAAAATTTTCGTCCGAGGGTTGCGAAGTACCCTCGGATTTACATTATCCATAGAGAGGTGAGGCGATGGAGGTTTTTCCTTTTTCTCCTGCCGGCGACGTGAAGATCACTTACGACTGGGGCAGCAAGGAGACGGCAATGCCCATCGTGGCATCGAAGACACGTTCTTGTTCCGCTACGACAAGCATACGGAAGTCGTGCGCTTCGGCGCGGCCATCGTGCCGAAATGCTATCGCGAGAACGGGCGCATCGTCACGTTCACCTGCGCCATCACGCTCGATGTCGCGCAGGCTGCGGACGACTACGGCACGATGGGCGCGGACGATACGCTCCCCGTGCCGCTCGGCGAGACCGAAGGAACTTGCGCGTCATCTTCCCCGACAAGCTCGAACTTACCGATCATCTCGAAGCGGGCAATGTCAACGGGCAGAGCGAATCCACGCTCTATACGCGCCCGTGGTGGACGCGGGTCTTCAACTCCGACTCTCGCGGCTGCGAGGCCAAAGTGTCGCGCACGAAAAAGCACCCACGGAATGCTCCGCAGGTGCTCGTGGATTCGATGTGATGCCTTATTGCGCGGGCTGGAGATTGCGCGACTTCAAGAAAGCCAGCACATGGTCGATCGTCCAGCCGGTCGCGGCTGCCATGATGTCCGTACCCCTGCCGTCTTTCAACAGACGCAGGATCGTGTTTTGCTGCTCTGCTTGCTTCACGTCGTTCTGAACCTCGTCACGCACTTCATCGCGTACCTCATCCCGCATCTCTTCGCGTAACTCTTCTCGCAAATCTTCTTTCAGCCCTTGACTCAAATTACACATATCGCTCAACTCCTCTCTCGTTTCATTCCAGAGTTCAATTCCAAAATTTTTTCTTCAGACGCGCTTCTCGTTCCTCATCGCTCAATCGTGACATAAACACGAGATACAGGAATTTGAGGAGCGTGTCTGTTTTTTCATCGTCGTGCCCGATATGAACCAGCGTGATGTCGAACAGATCGTAGTGTTCCTTGCTCTCATGGAAATCGCCGACCTCGCAGATTTCTTGCGGACGGTAGTGCGTGATGGAGCTCGTCTGGCCTTTCGGCAGGTAGAAGCACAGCCAGACCGTATAGACCTTGCAGATGTCATCGTAGTTCTCGCCGACGAAATCGCGTTCTTTCTGTGAGGAAAGCAAGCGGCTCATGTAGAAGAAGGCCCGTTGCGTCAAATTGTATGTCGGATTGCTCCGCTGCGCCTCAACGTTGATGATGATCTTGACGCGCTTGCCGCTCGTCGGCACTTTCATATCCTACCTCTATTGTATCGGCGGCGCGGTGTTTTTTCAAGTAGTTTCGACGTGCAAAAAGCACCCACGGAATCCTCCGCAGGTGCTCATGATACTCGTCCCTGTCAACGTCATGCGCTGTTTTCGCGCTGATGAATCGCTGATATTTTGTATTGGTTGCTACTCCGAAAACAAAAGAAGCGCTCTCGAGTTCCCACACTCGAAAGCGCTTCTTGCATCCCTTATGCTTGCACATCATAAAGCAATCCCTCATATTTCCATAGGCCCCCGGCTTGCGCGTAGGCGCGGGCGATCGTATCCCCACGGTCGTCTGCGCCAGCCTGCGCCACCTGGATCCGCTGCGACGAAATGATCTGGCTGCCACGCAGTTCTTCGACGAGGAGCGTGCCGCCGCCGATGTCCCGGGTCACGGTCGTGAGCGACGTGTCGCTCGCGCTCGTATCCTGACCGGTGTCGGTCGCCGCTTGCTGTGCTGCGAGTTTCGCTTGCGTCTGCTGCGCGTCTTGCTGCGCTGCCTTCGTGCCGGCCCTGACGGCGGCGGACGATGGCGCGACGCCGTAGAGGACGCTCGTGTACGGCTGCACGGCGCGGATGGCGGAAATGGATTGGAGGCCGCTAAAGTTGTCGAGGCTCATGATAATCACCTCCTTTCGGCTTCCCATCTTGATAATAACAAATGTTTCTATCAAGCAGGTAAAAATGATAGCACAAATACGTTCGCGCACGCAAGGAAATTTGTCCCTTTCCCGTGGTCGCGGCTCACAGAGAATCATGATATAATGAAAGAAATGTTTTGATACGCGCTGATTTTTTAGAACACACGGAAAGGACGCCCTTCATGATGCTCGCAAACGCACTCCGCAAATCGATCCTAAAGGCCGCAATCGCAGGCGAGCTGACGGAGCAAAAAGGAAGCGACGGCGACGCGCGCGACCTGCTCGCCTCGATCCGAAAAGAAAAAGCGCGCCTCGTGCGCGCGGGGAAGCTCAAAAAAGAAAAGCCGCTGCCAGAGATCGCGGAAGACGACGTGCCGTTTGAGATTCCGAAGAATTGGTGCTGGGCTCATTTGAACGATGTCTCGTTGCTCATCGGTGACATCGATCATAAGATGCCGCTCGTTGCAGAGTCCGGCTTTCCCTATGTGTCACCGACAAATTTCTTCGGCGTTAATGGCATCGACTTCGAATCTGCAAAAAAAATCTCTGCGGAAGATTACGAGCGCCTGTCCAAAAAAATTCATCCTGAACCAGATGACATTATATTTCCTCGCTACGGCACCATCGGAGTTATTCGATACGTCGAAGATTCGCGTCCATTCTTGGCATCGTATTCGTGCGCGACAATAAAACCCTGCAAAAAGCACATGAATCCGCGTTATGCCTATTATGAGTTGCTCTCCCATCTCACGAAGCAAGAAATTGTTCGATATACAAACAAAACGACGCAGCCTAATGTTGGCCTGAACTCCATAAAATCATTTCTCTTTCCTCTCCCACCATTGGCTGAACAAAATCGCATCGTGCAAAAGGTCAAGGAACTCTTCATTGAAATTCAGGAAATGGAAGCCGACGAGCAAGCGCTCGACGCCCTCGAGTCTTCCTTCCCTTCTCAAATGAAATCCTCGCTCCTCCTCGCGGCCATGCGCGGCGAGCTCACGCAGCGCGAGGCGGGCGACGGCGACGCGCGCGACTTGCTCAAAAACATCGAGCGCGAGAAAAAACGGCTCGTCAATGAGAAGAAGATCAAGAAGGAAAAGCCGTTGCCGCCCGTCGAAGAAGATGACGCGCCGTTCGAGATTCCGGCGAATTGGTGCTGGGTGCGGCTCGGCGATATTGTCACCTTCCAAAATGGCGATCGCGGAAAGAATTATCCGAAGCGTACCGAATATACACTGAACGGAATCCCGTGGGTCAACGCCGGTCATATTACATCTGACGGTTTCCTGTCCGAAGAATCCATGAACTTCATCTCCAATGAAAAATACCAAGAACTTCGCAACGGAAAATTCCAGAGCGGCGATCTCGTATATTGCTTGCGTGGTACGCTCGGCAAAGTCGGTCGCGTCGAACCATACTGCGAGGGAGCCGTTGCATCTTCTTTGATGATTATCCGACCGACACTCCCAGATGGTTGCTTTCGCGAGTATATCTTCCAATATCTGAAATCTGCGGTTGCACGCCAACAGCTTCTCCAATTCGATAACGGAAGCGCACAACCGAACCTCGCTGCAAAAGACGTGGCGAAATACCTTCTCCCCCTCCCTCCCCTTCCCGAGCAGCGCCGCATCGTCCGACGGCTGGAAGAACTGCTGCCGCTGTGCGAGATGTAGCGAGGACGCTCTCGCGTCCATCCGCTGCCGACCGTCCCGACCACAGCAGCCTTCCCCTCAGGGAAGGGGGACCGCGTCAGCGGTGGAAAGGGTACTTTGATGCGGTTTGTGACAAATTCGAGGCTTGTAACATAGCGGCATGACCTCGATAAGAGTGCCGCTATGCTGATACATTGTATTTGCTCGGCTATCGCACCCTAGTACCCGCTCCACCGCTTCGCGGTCCCCCTCTCCCGGAGGGAGAGGCTGCTAGAATTGTTACGGTCAGCAATAGATTCGAACATTTTCGCAACCCAAACAAATTCACATAACGTCTCACCAAGAAGGTGGTGCATCGTCATGTACTCAAACAACCCTCCGAAAACCGAAGAGGACATCAAGCACCTCTACATCACGCCCGCCCTCGAGCGCGGCTGGCCGGCCGCGCACATCCGCATGGAGGCGAAGATCACGGACGGCCGCTTCAATTTGCGCGGCAACCTCGTCGCGCGCGAGCAGCCGAAGCGCGCCGATTACCTCCTCTGCCCCGGCGGGCGCGCGCCGATCGCCGTCGTCGAAGCGAAAGACGAATCCCACGGCGTTTCCTTCGGCCTCCAGCAAGCAAAAACCTACGCCACGATGATGGACCTCCGCTTTGCCTACAGCTCGAACGGCCACGGCTTTACGGAATACGACTTCTTCACCGGCGTCGAGCGGAACCTCGCCATGGACGAATTCCCGAGCGAAGCCGAGCTCGTCGCACGCTTCCAAGGCGAGGGAAACTTTTCGCCCGCAGAACTCGCCGTGCGCGAGACGCCCGCCTATACCTCCGCCGACACGAACACGCCGCGCTACTACCAGCAAGTCGCCATCGACCGCACGCTGGCCGCTGTCGCGCGCGGACAGCGGCGCTTGCTCCTCGTCATGGCCACCGGCACGGGCAAGACCTTCACCGCCTTTCAGATCGTCTGGCGGCTGCGGCAGGCCGGGCTTGCAAAAAAAATCCTGTACCTCGCTGACCGCAACATCCTCGTCGACCAGTCCATCGCGCAGGACTTCGCCCCGCTCGCGAACGTCATCCACAAGGTCAATTTCGCCAAAGACGACCGGACGAAACTCACGAGCTACGACGTCTTTTTCTCGCTCTACCAACAGATGGTCGGCGACGCGGGCGAGGAACATTTCCGCGACCTCTTCGATCCCGCCTTTTTCGATCTCGTCATCGTCGACGAATGCCATCGCGGCTCCGCGAAGGAAGATAGCCGCTGGCGGCGCGTGCTCGATTATTTCGCCTCCGCCGTCCACCTCGGCATGACTGCCACGCCGAAAGAGACAAAAGAGGTCTCGAACATCGACTACTTCGGTGCGCCCGTCTACACCTACAGCCTGAAACAAGGCATCGAGGACGGTTTTCTCGCGCCGTTCCGCGTCGTGAACGTGCACCTCAATATCAGCGACGGCTGGCGGCCGACGAAAGGACAGCGCGACTTCTTCGGCGACGTCATCCCCGACCGCATCTACGACAACACGGACTACGACTATACCATCGTGATCGAGGACCGCATCCGCGCCGTCGCGCACGAGATCACGGAGTTCCTCAAGAGGTCGGGCGACCGCCTGCAAAAAACCATCGTCTTCTGCGCCGACGAGGACGCCGCCGAGCGCATGCGGCAGGCGCTCGTGAAGGAAAACGCCGACATCATGGCGGAGCACCCCGACTACATCGTGCGCATCACAGGCAGCGACGCCTACGGCAAGAGTAAGCTCGACTACTTCATCTCCGTCGCGCAGCCGTATCCGACGATTGCGACGACCTCCGACCTGCTCTCGACTGGCGTCGATGCGAAGACGACGAAAGTGATCGCGCTCGACAAGCACATCGTCTCCATGACGCAGTTCAAACAGATCGTCGGGCGCGGCACGCGCGTGCGCGAGGACGTGGGCAAGACACATTTCACCATCCTTGACTTCCGCGGCGTCACGCGTCTCTTCGCCGATCCCGACTGGGACGGCCCGCCGCTCCAGGACCCAGACTTCACCCCGAGTGGTGATCCTGTCATCGATGGAGCGAACCCGTTGCCGCCCGATGACGGCACCGATGGCGGGAGCGACAACGGCGGCACGTCCGGCGGCGACGCCGTCCATGAGCCCGCGCCGAAGCCCTACGTCGATGCAAACGGCTGCCGCGTGCGCATCACGCATGAGTCCGTCGCCATCTACGACACGGACGGAAAGCTCTTGCGCCAGGAAAACATCATCGACTACACGCGCGAAAACGTGCGCGGCGACTATGGCGACCTCGCGGCCTTCATCCGCACATGGACAGCGAGCGCGAAAAAGCGCGTCATCGCCGACGCGCTCAAGAAACACGGCATCGACCTCGACGCGCTGAAGAGCGACATGAAGATGGCGGATGTCGACGACTTTGATTTCCTCTGCCACGTCGCCTACGATCAAAAGCCGCTCACGCGCCGCGAACGCGCCGAGGGCGTGAAGAAGCGGGATTTCCTCCACCGCTACAGCGGCGACGCACGCGCCGTGCTCGACCTCTTGCTCGACCGCTACCAGAATTACGGCATTGAAGAAATCGAATCCACGACGGTGTTCAAGCTCAAAGATTTTGAACGATTTGGCGCACTTCCCAAAATCGTAAAATCGTTTGGCGGGAAGCAAGCCTTCCGTGACGCATTGAACTCGCTCGAAGACGAACTCTACAAGATTGGATAACACGCTATGACAAATCTTTCCAGCCTCATCAAAAGCCTCCGCGACATCATGCGAAATGATGCCGGCATCAACGGCGACGCGCAGCGCATCGAGCAAATCATCTGGATCCTCTTCCTCAAAGTTTACGCCGCGAAGGAAGAGACGTGGGACCTCGAAGAAGAGGACTATCAATCCATCCTGCCGGTAAACTGCCGCTGGGACGCGTGGGCGCACGACGATGGCAAAGGCGGCGCGATGACGGGCGACGAGCTCCTCGCGTTCGTGAACGGCACGCTGTTCCCGACGCTGCGGACGCTCCCCGTGACGAAGGAGACGCCCGTCCGCCAGGCCATCGTGCCGACGATGTTCGCCGAGGCGAACCAGTACATGAAAGACGGCGTGCTGCTGCGGCAAGTCGTGAACGTCATCGACAGCATCGACCTCGAAGACTACGACGAAATCCACGCGCTCGGCGACATCTACGAAAACATCCTGCGCGAGCTGCAAAGCGCCGGCAGTGCCGGCGAGTTCTACACGCCGCGCGCCGTCACCGACTTCATGGCCGACCACATCGAGCCGAAGGCCTCCGAAAAGGTCGCCGACTTTGCCTGCGGCACGGGCGGCTTCCTCGTGAGCTGGCTCAAAAAGCTCCAGACGCAGGAGCAGACCGCCGCGACCATCGAGGCCATCGGGCAGTCGACCTTTGGCATTGAAAAGAAACAATTCCCGTACATGCTCGCCATCACGAACATGCTGCTGCACGGCATCGACGCGCCGCAGATCGTCCACGGCAACGCGCTGACGAACAACGTGCTCGACTACACCGAGGCGGATGCCTTTGACAAGATCCTCATGAATCCGCCGTACGGCGGCCATGAAAAGCCGGACGTGCAAGGACATTTTCCCGAGGACTTGCGCGACTCGGAGACGGCCGACCTCTTCCTCGTGCTCATCCTTTATCGTTTGAAGCAAAACGGCCGCGCCGCCGTCGTCCTGCCGGACGGATTTCTTTTTGGCAACGACAACACGAAAGTCAACATCAAGAAGAAGCTACTCGATGAATGCAACCTCCACACCGTCATCCGCCTGCCCGCGAGCGTCTTCGCGCCGTACACGAGCATCACGACGAACCTGCTGTTCTTCGACAAGACGGAGTCGACAAAAGAGACGTGGTTCTACCGCCTCGACATGCCGGAGGGCTACAAGCATTTCAGCAAGACGAAGCCGATGCAGCGCGCGCACTTCGCGCCGTGCGACGCGTGGTGGCAGAATCGCACCGTCATCCCCGATGCGGATGTGGAAGGCGCATTCCAAGCGAACGTCTACACGCGCCAGCAAATCGAGGACGGCGGCTGGAATCTCGACCTCTGCGGCTATCCGACGGTCGAAGAGGAAATCCTTTCGCCCGCCGAGACGATCCGAGCCTTCCACGAACGCCGCGACGCGCTGAACGCAAAGATCGACACGCGCCTGGCGAAAATCGAAGCTTTGCTCGGAGGCGCGGAAAAATAGTTGCACTTTTCTCCCAGATATGTAATGATAGGGAATGCAACTTTTGATATTTTGCCGCATCCGGAAAGGACGATTCCATAATGGCACAACCCATCCAGCACCAGTGCAGCTTCTGCAAGCGCGTCATCACGGTGCATGACCAGTACGACATGCCGATCTACGACCCGAACACGGGCTTCGCGCTCTGCAAGAACTGCATCCGCGAGATCAACCGCTTCCTCGACGAGCACGACGCGGCCGCCGAGCACGCGGAGCGGCACGTCTTCGCCGACCAGCTCGACGAGCTCCTCAAAAAGAACAAGCCGCACATCATCAAGCAGTACCTCGATGAGTACATCATCAACCAGGATCACGCGAAGAAAATCCTCTCCGTCGCGGTCTACAACCACTACAAGCGCATGAAGTACGGCTACGAGCACGAGGACGGCTCCGAGATCGAGAAGTCGAACGTCATCATGCTCGGCCCGTCGGGCTGCGGCAAGACGGCGCTGCTATCTCACCTTTCCAAACTTCTCGACATCCCGTTCGCCGTGACGGATGCGTCGAGCCTCACGGAGGCCGGCTTCGTCGGCGCCGACGTCGAGGTCGCCGTGCGCAACCTGTACTACGCAGCGGACAAGGACGTCGAAAAGGCCGAGCACGGCATCATCTACCTCGACGAATTCGACAAGATCGCCCGAAAGAGCGGCGCGAACAACTCCATCACGGCCGACCCCGGCCACGAGGGCGTGCAGCAGGCGCTCCTCAAGATGCTCGAGGGCAGCGTCGTCGAATTCACGCAGCGCGGCCAGCGCAAGCACCCGGAGGCACCGACGATCAAAGTCGATACGAAAAATATCCTTTTCATCGTCGGCGGCGCCTTCGTCGGCATCGACAAGGTCATCGCCAAGCGCATCTCGAAGTCGAGCACGATCGGCTTCGGCGCCGAAGTGCAAGGCAAGGACGAGCAGCCGAAGTTCGACGAGCTCATCCATCAGGTGCGCCCCGAGGACCTCATGGAGTACGGCATCATCCCCGAGATCATCGGCCGCCTGCCCGTCATCTGCACGCTCGAGACGCTCGACGAAGACGCGCTCCTGCGCATCCTCACGGAGCCGAAGAACGCGCCCGTCAAGCAGTATGAAAAGCTGCTCGCGATGGACGGCGTCACGCTCGCCTTCGAAGAAGACGCGCTGCGCGCCGTTGCGCAGAAAGCCATCGAGCGCAAGACCGGCGCCCGCAGCCTCAAAGGCATCATCGAGGACGTCATGCTCGACATCATGTACGACATCCCGCAGTCCGAAGACAAGCGCAAGGTCATCATCACAAAAGAATGCATCGAAGGCGGCGCAAAACCGCGCGTGGAAACCATCGCATAACACGAACAGCTGTGTATCTGGAAAGTTTTCCTATACACAGCTGTTTTTGTTTATGATGCATAAATTTAATTGACAATGTAAACGAAACGTATTAAATTGAAAGAAAGGAGATGATTGCCATGTCTACAATTCCCACGCAAATCCGCATTGATGCCGACGTGAAAGAACAAGTGTCCGAGCTTTTCCACGAACTCGGCATGGATATGTCCGGCGCGGTCAATATTTTCCTGCGCCAGTGCCTCCTGCACGACGGCCTGCCGTTCCCCGTCGAGCGCCCACGCTTCCGTGAAGAAACGCTCGCCGCCATGCGCGAGGCGAAAGCGATCTCGCGCGACCCGAACGTCCCCTCTTATGACACATATGAAGGCTGGAAGGCCGCGCTGGAGGAAGATTGATGTACCGAATCAAGCTCGCGCGCAGTTTCAAAAAGAGCTATCGCCGTTGTCAGCGTCGCGGATACGATATGACGTTGCTCGATGATGTCATCGAAATGCTGCGCAAAGGCGAGACGTTGCCAGAAAAATATCACGACCATATGCCCAAAGGCAGCTTTGACGGTTTTCATGAATGTCACATCCGTCCTGACTGGCTACTCATCTATCTCGTTGAAGACGATATCGTGACGATGACGATGATCGACACGGGCAGCCACGCAGAATTATTTCAGATGTAAACTCAGCCATATATCGAAGGGACAAAATGATGCAAGCACATGAACGCCTCCTGCGAAAATCCGCAGGAGGCGTTTCGTCGTGTTATCTTCATTTCATCTCGACGCTGTCCATGAAATATTTGCCGTAGAGCATCGAGCGCAGGGCACGATCCTCGTCATGTTCGTCTTCGAGCGGGTTCGTGCCCTTGCCGAGCGCGGCGCAGGCAGCCTCGTAGCGGCGGACGTCCGCGTGCGCGGTCTGCATGAGCTCTGCCGCCCAGGCCGCGAGGCGCCCCATGAGCGTCTGGCGCGGCATCACGTCCGTGAATTCCATCGTGTTCATCGCGTTCATCGGGAGTGCTGCTTGCATCGTCGTTTTCATTTTCGGTTCCTCCTGTATCGTTTGCATCCTGCGCCTCATCACCATCCGATGCAGGCGCTTCGTTTTTTCTTTCTGACTGTATGATAGCGCATCACGGTGCGAAAGAAAAATACTGCTTCACAATGTATTCATTGTCACAGACTATCTATTTTCAGATACATCGTTTATACTGGGAGCAAAAAGGAGGCCACGCACATGACGATCCAACAGATGATGTACTATGAAGCGGTCGCACGCCATCAGAGCATCACGCGCGCGGCGGCGGAGCTCCACATCGCGCAGCCGACGCTGAGCCTCGCGATGCAGGCGCTCGAAAGCGAGACGGGACTGAATCTTTTCCGCCACGTCGGACGCAACATCGAATTGACCGTGGACGGGCAAGCACTCTTTGCCGAGGTCACGCAGATGCTGAAGCACGTCGCGCGCTTCGACAGCCGTGTCGCCGAACTCGCGCGGCGGCACCAAGACTTGCGCTTCGCCGTGCCGATGTTCGTCGGCACAATCCTGCTGCCACTCGTGCTCGGCAAATTCCGCGCCACTCATCCCGAGATCCGGCTCGAAATCGTCGAGACGACCGGCGTCGACGCCCTCGACCTCGTTGAGCGTGAAGAAGCCGACGTCGCCGTCGTGCACGATGGCGAACACCGGCACGGCCTCACCGTGCGCCGCCTGCCCGACTGGCCATTCTGCCTCTGCGTGCGGCGCGATCATCCGCTCGCCGCGCGCACGCACGTGCCGTTCGCCGAGGCCATAGCCGAGCCGCTCGTACTGCTCGACCGCGGCTCCCTCATCACGCGCCGCCTCGCGGAGCTCTGCGCACACGACCACCTCACGCCGCACATCCTCCACTACACGCCGCACCTTTCGACCATCTGGAACGTCGTGACGCACGGCATCGCGTGCGGCCTCCTCGCGGGCGGTGCAATCCTCCCCGACAGCGCCCTCGTTGCCATCCCCATCGACGGCCTCGTGCAGCACCCGGCCATCTTCACGAAGACGGGCCGCCAGGTCACGCAAGACCAGCGCACGCTCATCGCGTTTTTGAAACGCGAGTTCCCCGCCGCACCGGTTGCGAAAACGATGGAATCATCTTACAATAGAAGCAGAACTACGCTGAAGGGAGGCGCACCATCATGAAGCACAAACTCCGCAAACTCATGACGCCGTTCGAGTCGTTCCTCACGTGGGAGGCCGGGAGCGGCGTGATCCTGCTCGCGAGCGCCATCGTCGCGCTCGTGCTCGCAAACTCGCCGTTCGGCGCGTCGTACGAGCATGTCCTCCACACGCCGCTCGGCATCGGCACGGGGGGCTACCGGCTCGAGATGAGCCTCGCGCATTGGGTCAATGACGGGCTCATGACCGTGTTCTTTTTCGTCATCGGCCTTGAGATCAAGCGCGAGTTCCTCTACGGGGAACTGCGCACGAAGTCCGCGATGCTGCTGCCAGTCTGCGCGGCGCTCGGCGGCATGATCATGCCGGCGCTTCTCTACTCGCTCATGAACCTCGGTGCCCCGACCGCCGGCGGCTGGGGCATCCCGATGGCGACGGACATCGCCTTTGCGCTCGGCATCATGACGCTCGCCGCCGGCCACGCACCCGTCGGCCTCGTCGTCTTCCTCACGGCGCTCGCCATCGTCGATGATCTCGGCGCCATCGTCGTCATCGCGCTCTTTTACAGCAGTGACGTGTCGCTCGTCGCGCTCGGCGCCGGCCTCGCGTGCATCGCAGGCGCGTTTGTCTTGAACAAATTCCGCGTGCAATTTCTGCCCGCCTATCTCGCGTGCGGCCTCGGCGCCTGGCTCGCCTTCCTCGCCTCGGGCATCCACCCGACAATCGCGGGCGTGCTGCTCGGCACGGCGATTCCCGCGACAGCCGCGCTCGATGATGACGTGCTCCACGACGCCGCACATCCGATGCACGGCCATCACGGATCGCTCCTTCACAAGCTCGAGACAGCGCTCGAACCCTGGTCGGCGTACGTCATCATGCCGATCTTCGCACTCGCGAACGCCGGCGTGAACGTCGCGGGCGCGAACCTCGATGTCTCATCGCCGCTCTTCCTCGGCATCGCCGCCGGCCTCATCGTCGGCAAGCCGCTTGGCATCTACGGCAGCGTGCGCCTGCTCACGAAATTCACCGGTGCCCCGCTCCCGGGAAATGCCAAGCCCATGGAAGCGCTCTCCGCCGGCGCGCTCGGCGGCATCGGCTTCACGATGAGCATCTTCATCGCGACGCTCGCGTTCCCCGACGAAGCGACGCTCGCTGCGGCCAAGCTCAGCATCTTGATTTCATCCGTCCTCGCAGGCGTGCTCGGAGCGGTGATGTTCCAGTTGACAAAGAAAGGAAGGGATTAACTATGGCAACGCCGGAAATTGGGGATGCCATCGAAGCATCAAATGAATTCATCATGGATGAAATCGCTTATCGACAGTATCTTCAGAGAGAATCTGCGATTTGGGATTACAATACAGATATCTTGACGAGCCGGCAGATTGCTCATGAGGAAGGCCTTGAAGAAGGCCGCAAAGAGGGGCGTGAAAAAGGCCGCGAAGAAGGCCGCGAAGAGGGCCGTGAGGAAGGCCGTGAAGAGCGGACAGCGGAAATGGTGCGCGACATGTTGAATGACGGCATGGATTTTGGAAAGATCGCGAAATTCAGCAAGTGGCCGTTGGAAAAAGTTCAGGCGTTTGCCGCAGAAGAACGAAAATAAGGAGGCAGCTCTTCATGTCCGAACCAAAGATCCGCCTCGCCCTCCCGCAGGACGCGCGGCAGCTCATGGAAATCTATGCGCCATATGTCGAAAAAACGGCGATCTCGTTTGAGACGGCCCCTCCGACGGCGACGGCGATGCTGCGGCGGCGCGATGAAATCGTGCAGCGCTATCCCTACCTTGTCGTGGAACAAGAAAAAGAACTCCTCGGCTTCGCCTATGCACATCCCTTCGTCGGCCGCGCCGCCTATGACTGGTCGGCGGAAACGACGATCTATCTGCGCATGGATGCGCGCGGCAAGGGGCTTGGCGGCATGCTTTATCACAAGCTCGAGGACATCCTCAAAGCGCAGGGCATCTTGAACCTCAACGCCTGCATCGCCGTGCCGAAAGGTGCGGACGACGAGTACCTCACGCATGCCAGCGTGGACTTCCACGCGCACCTCGGCTACAAGCCGGTCGGCACGTTCCATGACAGCGGCTACAAGTTCGGCCGCTGGTACGACATGGTCTGGATGGAGAAAATCCTCGGCGAGCACACGACGCCCGTCGCGCCCATTCGTCCCTTCCCCACGATCCGCAAGGACTTTTGCCTCTGAAAATGACTTGCAATCTCACCATCACCGTGCTAGAATATCAGACAGAAAAGCACAAGGGAAGCGTTTTCTTTCAAATGAAACACAGATTTTGAAACAGATTCGGACCTGCGGCGTTCCCTCGGGAGCGCCGCTTTCTTTGTGCAGCCGTTTGCATCCAGAAAGGAGTCTCATCGATGCAGTTCCAAAACATCCGGACGAAGTTCCTCGTCGTCCTCCTGCCGCTCTTCATCATCAGTTTCGTCGCCATGGCGGGCTTCAGCTACTACCGCGCGGGCGCGGCGCTCGATCACGACGCCGACACGATTGCGCGCACGGTCGGCCTGCAGACAGCGAAGACGATCCAGTCGGAAATCCACAGCGCCATGCTGCCCCTGCGCTCCGGCAGCCATGACAATGTCTTCCTCTCGGGCGACGAGCAGGCCATCGTCGCCGCGCTCGCCCAGCTGAAGAGCGATGACAAGGCATACACGAAAGTGCTGTTCGCAAAGCTTGACGGCGACTGCGTCGACTACCAGGGCAAGCACCTGCAGCGCGGCGACCGTGCCTACTTCAAAGACGCGGTCGCCTCCGGCCAGCCTGTCGTCGCGAAACCTTTCATGGGCGAGACGACGAAGAAAATGACGACGATCCTCGTCCAGCCGGTCAAAGGCGCGGACGGCAAGGTCGCCGGCCTCCTGCTCGCGACCCTGCCGCTCGACGAAATCGCCGCCGAATCCGACCAAGTGAAATTTTTCGACACCGGCTACACGTACATCACGGACACGGACGGCATGGTCATCGGCTACAACAAAGTGCCGGACCTCGTCGGCGTCATGAACATCTCCCAGCCGACGATCCCGCAGTTCAACGACGAGCCGATCGACCCCGCACTCAACAAGCTCTTCGGCGACTCCATGGCCAGCAATGCGCAGACCTCCGGCACGTGGAAGATGCCGGACGGCACGGCGTTCTTCTCCGTCGCAACGCCGTTCGACGTCGAAGGCGCGCAGTGGTGCGTCATTTCCGCCGCGCCCACGAGCGAAGTCGCCGCGCCGGCGCACCAGCTGCTCGTGACGATGGCCGTCATCGCGCTCATCGTCCTCGTGCTCGCCGTCGCCATCATCACCGTCTTCTCGCAGCGCATGTGCGCGCCGCTCGGAGTCCTACTCGCCGAGTGCCGCCGCATCAATGGAGGCGACCTGCGCGACAAGGAACTCGGCATCACGTCCGCGGACGAAATCGGCCAGCTCGCCAAAGGCTTTGATGAGATGCGCCAGCAGCTGCACAATCTCCTCTCGAATGTCCAAGACCAGGCGCAGCAAGTCGCGGCGGCGAGCGAAGAGCTCACGGCGAGCTCCGAGCAGAGCGCGCAGGCCTCGAACCAAGTCGCCGAGTCCATCACGAACATCGCCGGCGGCGTCGAAGACCAGGCGACGGCCTCGCAGCACATCCAAGAAAGCGCCGCGGGCGTCACAAAGCAGTCGAAAGACGTCGGTGCGCAGACCGCGCGCATCGTCGCGTCCGCCCAAGGCGTCAAGGACCAGGTCACGGCCGGCCGCGGCTCCATCAACCTGGCCGTCGAGCAGATGAACAATATCACGAAAAGCACGGAAAGCATCCAGTCGTCCATCGGCAAGCTCAGCGAAAGCGGCAAAAAGATCTCGCAGATGGTCGATGTCATCTCCGACATCACGGAGCAGACAAATCTCCTCGCGCTCAACGCCGCCATCGAGGCCGCACGTGCGGGCGAAGCCGGCCGCGGTTTCGCCGTCGTCGCCGACGAAGTGCGCAAGCTTGCCGAGTCGTCGAACCAGGCCTCGCAGCAGATCGCGCAGATGGTCGCGAGCAACCACACGGACATGGAAGCGACCGTCACGGCCTGCAACGAAGGCGCCGAGTCCATCCGCGCCGGCATCCAGACCGTCCACGATGCCGACGAAGTCTTCGAGAAGATGGTCACGACCATCGACGAACTCGTGACTGGGATTGGCGCTGTCGCTGACGCCATCCGCCAGATGGAAACGCAGAACGAAGCCATGCTATTGTCCAGCCAGGACATCAGCGCCACGGGCCGCAAGAACTCCGACGAAGCGCAGTCCGTCTCCGCCGCCACGGAAGAGCAGACAGCTTCCATGCACGAAATCGCGACCGCGAGCGGCAGCCTCGCAAAACTCGCAGCGAACCTGCAAGCGGAGATTGAAAAGTTCCGGCTGTAAAAGCACGATATACAGAACAAGACGGCAAACGAGGAGCTACCCGCTGGGGAAGCTCCTCGTTTGCCGTTTTGGATTTCATTGGATTCAAGCTTTTCTTTCGGTTGCCAGTTCGACGCGGTGCACGCTCTCTTCGCCGTAGATATGATATCCGTTGCGACCGTGCTCTTTGACATCGTAGAGCGCATGATCCGCTTGGCGGAAGAGTTTTTCGTAATCCATTTCTGCGCTTTCGGCGACGGCGATGCCGATGCTGACAGAGAGGACGGGACGCTCGGGATGCGCCGCGACCTTCGGATCTGTCGCGCGCTCACGTTCGTCAATGCGGTGCGCCATGGCGTTGATGAGGCTGGCGAGCTCGGGAAGCATATGCTGCTCGGCATTCGGCAGGAACAGCACGAATTCGTCGCCGCCAAAGCGCCCAATGAGATCGCAGCTCCTCACAAGCTTGCGCAGGCCACCAGCGAATGCCTTGAGGATTTCATCGCCGAATGCATGGCCACAGAGATCGTTCGCGTCTTTGAAATGATCGAGGTCGCAGATGAAGAATGCATGGCAGTGTCCAGGTGCCGGCGCTTCCGCGAGGAATTTCGTGACGATGCGCTGTGCGGCCGCCTTGTTGCACGTGCCGGTCAGCGCGTCGGTGTCGGCCTGGTGCTTGTACGTGTCGATGGCTGATTGATAATGGAAGTTTTCGCGTGCGACAGCTTCCTGTTCCTTGCGACGACGACGGCGGCGTTCTTCGCGCCAGAGGACGAGGAGCGTGATGAGGATCGTCGCGCCGATGAGCGTCTGCAGCGGATAAAAGGCAAAGAGATACGCAAACGAAAAGCGCTGCGGCTGCGCGAGTTCATAGCGCAGGGCGAGTTGTTCCTTTTCCTGCGGGTCGAGGCGCAGGATCGCCTTGTTCAGCACGGACTGGAGCATGCGGCCGCGCTGGCTCGCGATGGCAAGGCTCGTGTTCATCGTGTAGCGCGCGGTGTCCGTGACAGGCGCGAGCTTCGGATAAAGCAGCAGGTTGCGCGAGGCTTCGAGGGAATGCACCGCGGCGAACGCGAGGTCGGCACGGCCGCTTGCGACGGCGGCGAGCGCATGCTGTTCGTTCTTGCACGGCAAGAGCGTCCAGCCGGGGAACAGTTCCTGCGCGGCCGCCTCAAACGTGTCATCTTTCGTCGGCAAGGCGATCACGCCGCCCTTCGGCATGGCCTGTCCCTCGCGCCCGATGAGCACGAACGGCTCGCTCTCGATGGGATTCGTATAATAAAACGCGTGCGTATCAGAGCTGCGCGAGTAGAGGTCCGGCAGGAGGTCCGCCGTGCCCTGCTCGAGCAGGACGAGGGCTTCCTCGCGGCTGTCCACGTGCTGGAACGCGAGCGTCAGTCCCGTGTCGCGGGCGAGGATGCCCAGCAAATCCTCATGCAGCGCATCATCGGGATCGTCATCCGAGAGGACGACCGTCAGCGTGCCGAGGTTTTCGATGAACGCGCGTTCCTCCGGCGTGAAGTGAAGCGTGAGGTGGCGCGTCTTGCGCAGGAAACGCTCCGTGATATGCGGCGCGTACAGCGGATTTTCCTGCGTGAGCGCAAAGGATGCGTTGTCGATGCCGTGGATGAGATCGAGGCGGTCGGCGCGTCCGAGGATGGAGACGGGCACAGAGTCGAACGCGAGTACGAACGCTTCGTCATCCCCTGCCCCCGCCGCCGTGTCGAGCAGGAGGTCGATGCTGCCGTCCGCGAGCGCCGCGTGCGCCGCCGTGGCCTCTGCAAATGGCACCGCCGTCAGCGCGAGACCGTTGCGCGCGCAGAACGCGGCGAACGGCGCCGTGAGATCCGGCCGCCCGTCCGGCACGCCGACGCGCGCAGCGCCAAGCGTGCGCAAATCATGCTCTGCGTAGCGCGTCTCGCCCTTGCGACCATAGAGTGCAAGGATATCGCGAAGAGCCAGCGGCCGCGTCACGGCAAAGGCAGAATCCGCCGCGAGACTCGGCGGCGCGGGGAGCAGGAGATCGATGTCGCCGCTTGCCAGGCGTGCAGCCGCATCCTCCATCGTGACTGGCACGGGTTCGTAGTCCCAGTCCGTATATTTCGAGAGCTCCGTGAGGCCGAGCGCTTGGCTGTGTGCGAGGCTGTCCGAAAGCGCGCCGATGCCACTCGGACGCAGGATGCCGATGCGCAGGGCGGGACGCTCCGCCTCGGCTGCCGAAGCGATCGGGCCATGGAAATACGCGGCAAGCAAGAGAATCGACGACGCGAGCGCCACGCAGAAAATAACGATGCGCATGATGGTGGGATTCTCATACCAGGAAGGGCGTTTCGGCGGATGATGCATGATGAACACCTCTGGAGTTTTATCAATTGAAACTTATTCTCATTCTTATTATAAAGTCTGACCTCCTTCTTGTCCAGAGAAAAATAGGACGGTAGTACGATGTTTTTGTACTACCGTCCAAATATGATGTGCCCGATGCTTCACGCCGCCCGCCCATATTTCTGCCACACGGCGAAGCCGAGCACGATCATGATCGCGCCCGCGACATAGAACACGGCGTGCATGCCGATGAACGTCGCGACGGCGCCGCCGAGGATCGGGCCGGCCATCGATCCGACTTGCTGGGACGAGAAGAGGTAGCCGAAGATGCGGCCTTTGATCGCTGCCGTCGATTGCTCGGCGAGCACGGCGTTGATGGACGGCTGGATGCCCGAGAGGAACAGGCCGCACGTGAATTGCATGACGGCGAACGGCACGAGCGTGTCGGGAGCGCCCTGCACGATGAGGCCGAGGCCTGCGCAGAGCATCGTCAGCGTCATGACGCGGAAATAGCCACGAGCCGCACCGAGCTTGCCCCAGAGCGGCGCGGCGATCGCGCCCGCGATGCCGCCAAGGGAAAAGACGAGGCCGGCGACGAAAACAATGTTCGGAAGATCGCCCGCGAGCGCCTTGATGTACGTCGTGAGGATCGGCTGGAGGATCATCATGATCATGGCCGTGAGCGTGCCCGTCAAGAGCATATTCCTGAGGATCGGCGTCGTCCAGATGCCGGTTGTTTCTTCTGCGCCTTGCGCTTTCTGCCGCCGGCGCTCTGCCATCGCTTGGACGGACGCCGGCGGCTCTTTGATGAGGAACGTGAACATCAGGAAATTCGCGAACAGCGCGCCGGCCGCAACGAAGAACGACATCCGCATGCCGACGGCCGTCGCGAGCACGCCGCCGAAGAGCGGCCCTACGACGCCGCCCGCCGTCATGACGCCCTGCATGAGGCCGAGGCACATGCCGAGCTTTTTCGGCGGCGCGTAGAGCGTCATGATCGCGAGATCCATTGGCCAGAGCCCGGACGCGAAGCCCTGGAACATCCGCATGCCGACGAGCTCCATGGGCGTCTCGACAATGCCGCCGAGGAAATAGCTGATGGAGAGGAGGAAGCTCGCACGCATCGCCATGAGCCGCTTGCCGCGCGTGTCCGCCATGCGCCCCCAGATGGGTGCCGTAAAAGCCGAGACGAGAAACGACGCGGAGAACACGGCGCCAGACCAGAGGTTCACGACCTCCGGCGCCGCACCGAGCTCGCTTCCGAGATACAGCGGCAGAAACGGGATGATCATCGTGTAGCTCGCAGACATGAAGAGGATGTTGCAGACGAGGATCGCCAGCACGACGCGCCAATCCTTGTTGCCCTGTACCATTTCCGACATGAATGAACTTCCTTCCTGCCACCAAATTCCGCCTCCCCCTCTGGGGGAGGTGCCGAGCGAATGCGAGGCGGAGAGGGTCAGACGGCTGTAACTGCGATCGAACCCTCTCCGACCCCTTCGGGGCCACCTCCCCCAAAGGGGAGGCGTAGAACGATTTTATGATACACGGTTTCCCTGCGGCTTGCAATCCCTTTGCCGCGGACAAAAAAACGTCCTCGCAGAAATTGGGCCTTCTGCGAGGACGCGGAGGGAAAATGATAATTTTCCGGGAAATGCTATGATGTTATCCGTCAAGCGAACAGGCCGATCGCGTAGCCGACGATGCCGATGGCGAAGAGGCCGAGGATGATGACGAGCGGGTTGACGCCTTTCTTCAGGAGCGCCATGCACGCAAACGTCATGAGGAGAGGCACGACGCCCGGCATGAGGCTGTCGAGGATCGTCTGCACCGTCGTCGTGACCTGCTCGCCGGCGCTGTTCGTGTATGAAGAGAGCACGAGCGGCATGTTGACCGTCGTCCATTTCGCGACGAGGGCGCCCATGACGAGAAGACCGAGGACGGAAGAACCTTCCGTGAGGTAGCGCATCTTGTTGCCGCCCATCTCATCGACGAGCTCCGTGCCTTTGTCATAGCCGTACATGACGCCGTACCAGTTCGTGGCGAGGCGGATGGCATTGAAGACGACGAAGAAAAGCAGCGGGCCCATGATGCTGCCCGTGATGGCGATGCCAGCGCCGAGCGCCGCGAGCACCGGACGGAGCGTGCCCCAGAAAATCGGGTCGCCGACGCCGGCGAGAGGGCCCATGAGGCCGACTTTGACGCCGGAGATCGTCGCTTCGCTGATGTCCGCGCCGTTCGCCTTTTTCTCTTCCATGGCGGCCGTGATGCCCATGATCGGCGTCGCGAGGAACGGCTGCGTGTTGAAGAATTCGAGGTGGCGCTTCATCGCCTGTGCGTATTCTTCACCCGAGTAGAGCTTGCGGAGCGCCGGCATCAGCGCGACGCAGAAGCCGATGGCCTGCATACGCTCGAAGTTGAACGACCCGAGGAGGAAGTTCGAACGAATGAAAATATTGACGAGGTCTTTCTTGCTGAGTTTCTTTTCCATGATTTTCGATTCCCCCTTGATTACATCAGATCCGAATCGTCGATGTCATCGAGCGCGTCACCCGTGTGGCCGCCAGCGCCCGAAGCCGCTGCTTCCTGCGCGGCGAGGTCACGCTGCAGGCCCTTGATGTGGAAGTAGGCGCAGATGAGGCCGATGGCGCCGAAGCCGATGAGGTTGACGTTCGTGAAGACGGCGATGAGGAAACCGAGGAAGAAGAACGGCATGAGCGCTTTCGCGTTCATCATGTTGATGACCATCGCATAACCGACGACGACGATGAAGCCGCCGGAGACCTGAAGGCCGCGCGTGATGACTTCCGGGATGGATGCGAGCATGGCGTTGACCGTGTCCGTGCCGGCGATGGCAGCGACAAGCGCGGCCGGGACGGCGACGCGGATGCCCTGCAGCAGCAGGCCGCCGACGTGGCACATCTCGACGCCGAAGCCATTGCCCTGGAGCGCGAGCTTATCGGCGAGATGCTGGAAGAAGACCGTGATCGTGCGGACGAAGATCGTGAGCACCTGGCCGGCCGCTGCGAGCGGGACGGCAATGGCGATGCCGGCGCCGATGCTCTGATGGCCGACGATGACGAGGATGGCCGAGATGACGGACGCGAGCGCCGCGTCAGGAGCCATGGCCGCGCCGACATTCATCCAGCCGAGCGCGAGCATCTCGAGCGTGCCGCCGAGGATGATGCCCGTCGTCATGTCGCCGAGGACGAGGCCGACGAGCGTGCAGGCGACGAGCGGACGATGGAACTGGCACTCATCGAGCACCGACCCCATGCCCGCGATAGCTGCGACGAGCACGAGGAGAACGAATTGAATCGATGTCATTTTCTTTTATCCCCCTATGTAGTTTTCCTATGTGACTTCCCCTGATACGTATGAAAAATTCCGTCCGCGCACGAGGCGCGGCGCGTCTAGAAACGCGAAAGGTATTAGAGCAGACCTTTTTCCTGCAGGACTTTCATGGCGTCCATCTTCTGCTCCGTCGCGAGCTTGCGGATCTCGACCTCGATGCCCATGTCATGGAGCTCTTTGATCGCCGCGACGTCTTCTTTATTGACGGCGACGGCCTGCGAGATCAGCGTGTCGCCGTCTTTGTACGTCATGCCGCCGAGGTTGACGGACGTGAACGGGATGCCGCCCTTCACCGCGCGGACGACGTCGCCCGGGTTCGTGAAGAGGAACAGCGTCTTGAACGGCGCATATTTCGGATTCTTGTACGCTTCGCAAGCCTTCTCGACCGGGATGACATACGCCTTGAGGCCCGGCGGCGTGACCTGGAGCAGCAGCTTCTTGCGGAGCGTGTCCTTCGCGACATCGTCGTTGCAGCACATGATGCGGTTGCAGCCCGTGATCTTCGACCAGACCGTGGCGACCTGGCCATGAATCAGACGATCATCGATGCGGCAGAATGCGATTTCCATGATTTTTTCTCCTTTCGGTTCGCTTGTGTGTGAAATGGAAATGTTCGCGTCTGAATGATTACGATTGATATCATACTACCAAAGTCAATCAAAGTCAGCGGAAGGATGTCACAAATTTTGAACGAAAAATATGACAGATGTCATATTTTGATATGCGCGACAATTCCGAAGCATTTTGCGCACACAGTTCGCTTCTATTTTTCCCGTTTTATAATGGTATTCTCGCGTTGTTTCCACTATAATAAGTACAATAGCTCTCAAGTCAACGAAGACTGTCGCGCCATTCGGCGTGGCAGTCTTTTTTGTTGCGTGTTGCAATCAAATTTTGAGGTGAGGCCTGCATGGAACTGACGAAGTATGAAATTTTTGCGGATGCGGCGAAGACAGGGAATTTCACGAAGACGGCGGACCGCATGGGCTACACGCAGCCGGCCGTCAGCCGGACGCTGCGCCTTTTGGAACAAGAGCTCGGCTTCCCGCTCTTCGTGCGGCAGAAGAACGGCGTCGAGCTCACGTCGTCGGGACGGACGATCCTGCCGCACGTGCTCGAGCTCCTCGCACAGCAGCGGCAGCTCGAGCAGCAGGTCTCGGAAATCCAAGGCCTGCACGTCGGCCATCTGACGATCGCCTGCTTCGCGAGCGTGTCACGCGTGCTGCTGCCGCATTTCCTCGCGGGCTTCCAAAAAAGTTTTCCTGGCATCCAGGTCGAGCTCATGGAGGGCGGCACGGATGACATCGTGCGCTGGGTGATCGGAAGCGTCGCGGACTTCGGCATTTTGAGTCACTGGCAGATTGGAAACCTCGCGTGGCTGTCGCTCTGGCGCGACCCGCTCGTCGCCGTCGTGCCGCGCGAAGAGCCGTTCCTCTCGATGGAGACATTTCCCGTCGAAAAAATGACGGCGCAGCCCTTCATCCTCTCCGCCGACGGCACAGACTACGACATCCATCACATGCTGAGCACGACGAAAATCCGTCCGACGATCCGCTTCACTTCAAAGGACGACCACGCCATCGTCTCGATGGTCGCGAACCACCTCGGCATGAGCATCCTGCCGCGCCTCGTCGTCCTCGACCTCGCGCACCTCGTCCACATGCTGCCGCTCGCGCCGGAGTTCCACCGCACGCTCGGCATCGCCTACAAAGAAAAATCCGCCCTCACCCCGGCCGCAAGGAAATTCATCGACCAGATCGTGAAGACGGATGTGTCGAAAATACAAGAGCTCGACGGACTCGAAGAAAACGGCGAGCCCGAAGAAATGGTGGAAACCGAACCTTCTCACAGATGAAACTCTCGATAGAGTTGCTGCAGCTTCTCCGCGTCTCCCGCAACCTCGAAAAGTTCGTTTTCCCGTCCAGCTTTTTTCAAGATACGAATCAAATCCGTCATCCGTTCTTGTTCTTTCTTCTGCCCATTTTCAAAACCGCGCTTTTCGCCGCGCTTCTCTCCGCGCTTCTCTCCGCGCTTCTCTCCGCGTTCTTCCGCGCTCTCCAATCCTGATTGATAATCCATAATCGCCATTTGCCGATTCAAGTACTTCAAGCGTTCCTCCGGCGTCTGGAAGAACGCCAGCGTCGCATCATATGCGCTTCCGATCGCTGCTTCGCTCATCGCCAACTCCTCCTTTTCCGCCACGTTCAATTTGTCCGAAAAATACGCCATCCACCGTTCCATCTTCGTCATTTCTTTGACCGGTTTGTTGATGAATTTGGGGATTTCAAGAAAGTGGATTTCAAAATCTCTCGTCAATCGATCCCCCGTCTTCGGATTGTAGGCACCATACATTGCATGCGGTTCTTCCTGAGGCAAAAGTTTGAATGCCAGAATATTGATTGTGATGACAGGACGCAGGCACTGGTAATTCTGCCCTTTTGCAAGCCGTGAGAGATACAGCCCCGACCAATAATAAAGCGTCCGCCGCTGCATATTGTTGTAATTGACGACCTGAACTTCGACGTCGATGAGCTCTCCCGTATCGAGTTCGCACGCCACATCCAACCGCGAGAGCTTTTCCTCTTCGCTCTGTGGGATCAACTCCGTCGATATGAAACGGAGGTCTACAACCTTGTGTCCGAGAGATGGTTCGAGCACGGAGTTCAAAAAATCAACCGTAATGTCTTTCCGCTCAATCTTTCCGAAAATGAATTTGAAAAGCACATCATTCATCGGATACGCCTGATGGACGTCCAGCTCCTCTAAAATCTTCTTCGTCAATTCTTTCTCGCCCATGCTGTGCTGACCTCCCACCGCTGTTAATTCATGGTTCTATTATACCATCAGCAAATCTGTGGAACAATCGGAACTTTTCGTGTGTACGTAAACGCCCTCGCAGGAATCTTATGTCCTGCGAGGGCATTATTTTGATGCAAATGATTTCATGACGCTTTGCTGCCGACCCCAATGCCAACGAGAACGAGCACGATGCCCGCGAGCGTCATCGGCTGCATCGTTTCTCCATACGCCGCAATGCCGAGGATCGCGGCGGTGACGGGCTCGATGGAGGCGAGGATCGAGGCGCGCGAGCCGGAGAGTGTCCGGAGGCCGAGCGTGTAAAGGAGGAACGGCAGGACCGTCGAGAGCGCGCCGAGGCCGAGCATGTACGGGAAGGCAGACGACTGCGCGGCGACGATGATGCGCGATGTGCCGTTCAGCACGCTCGCGGCGATGGCGGCGACGAGGAATGTGTAAAACGTGATGGCAGGCGCGCTGTAACCGCGCGCCATCGCGAACTTGCCGAAGATCGTGTAGAGCCCATAGCCGAGGCCGGAGCCGAGGCCGAACAGGATGCCGGCGAAGGATAACGGCGTGTCACTACCGACGACCCCCGTCACAAGCACGCAGCCGAAAAACGTCAACACGAGCGACAGGAGTTTCCTGCGCGTGAATGCCTCACCGAAGCACGCGCGCGCCAGCACCATGACGAACGCCGGCGCCGTGTACATGAGCACGGCGGCGCTCGCGAGCGACATCATCTGCACGGCAGAAAAGTAGCAGTAGTTGAAGAAGACGATGCTCGCGATCCCCGTGCCGAGGAAGCACCAGACGTCGCGCAGGCGGAGGTGCAAGCTCTTGCGGTCGAAGATTGCGAGAAGCACGAACAGCAGCCCCGCTGCGACAATCGCACGCGCCGCAACGATGTCCATGGACGTGAGCTGCGCATCGCCGAGCGCGCGGACGAAGAGGCCGATGATGCCCCAGAGGATGCCGGCTGCAGCAACGCAGAAAGCACCAGGCGTGGGAATGTGCTTCATCGGCAGGACTCCTTTCGTGCGCGCACGGGCGAATTGTTGACTGTCACATTTGCCAATATCTTTCCGTCTGTTGTGAATGTAACAATTACAGCAGCCTTCCCCTCAGGGGAAGGGGGACCGCGTTAGCGGTGGAAAGGGTCCCCTGTACGTTAGATGAATTCATACGAATGAACTTTTCGCGGGTGCGCGTACGAACTCGATGCTTGGGGAATGTGCGCGCACCGGCGACATCAAACAATCTACAAATTCATAGACCGTGCAAGCGACCCTCTCCTGCCGCTACGCTTCGCTCCGCGGCTGTCCTCTCCCTGGGGGAGAGGCTGCTGTCTGTCGTTACTTCCCCTTCTCACACGTTATGGCGATACTCGTACGGCAAGACTTTGATCTGGTTGTAGCTCGGGCAGTCGCGGACCCATTCGAGGGATTCTTTGACGATGGCCGTCTGCATCGGGATGTTGTTTGGCTCGCCGGCGTTCGAGCCGATGGGGACGTGCGGAGCCGTGATGCGCGGCGCGCCTTGCTGGCGGGCGATGGGCGGAAGTGCGGCGATGACGCAGCAGCTCATGCCTTCGGCCTCGCAGCAGCGCGTGACGATCGTCGCCGAGCGGTGGCACGTGCCGCAGCCGCCCGTGCAGAGCACGATGTCGACGCCCTGCGCTTTGAGCTTCTTCGCGATCGTGGGACCCGTTTCGCCCCGGAATTTTTCGACGTTGCCGCCGCCGCCCATGAACGTATAGGTTTCTTTCGACAACGAACCGATAAATCCTTCTTTTACCAGTTCATGCAGGCGGTCGATCGGGAACATGGCGTTGACATCCTTGTTGATGTCGGAGTTGTCAAAGCCGCCATGCGTGACCATGAGCTCGCTCGATGGCGTGTCGAACTCGATGACGCGGTACGAGAAATCGCCGGACGTATTGAACGGCACCTGACTTTTCTTGTGGATACCACCGGCCGTGATAAACGCAACTTTGCATTCAGAGAGTGGTTTCTTGAGCTCCGTGAACACGGGCGGCGGCGTGAGCGGGACAAAGATTTCGGATTGGAGTCCTTCGACGGTAGTCAACATAATCATTTCCTCCTTTGAGGGTTCGAACCTAAGCCTCCCCCCTTGGGGGAGGTGGCTCCGAAGGGGTCGGAGAGGGTCACTTTTTTTGAGCTCTGTATACCTTTTGAAAAGGCTTCACGCGACAAGATGCATGCAACTGAAGTAAAACTCGGCCGTCTCGCCGACGGCGAGTGCGACGTCGGTGAAGACCCAGCGGCGCGGGACGGCAATTGTGCCGTAGCCGCCGGCGATCTCGACCTTGACAGCCGTGTCATTGACTTCCGTCAGCGTGCCGTGGAGGAGCGCGGGAAAAATCTCCTGCGACGGATCCATGGCGGCCGCATCGTCGTCAAAACCGGGCGGGACGATCCTCAGATAGCTGAAGAAAAATTTTGTCTCCTGCCCCGCCGCAATCGCGCCGGATTCAATGACGAGGCGGCGCGGCACGGAAAGCACGCCAAGGCGGCCATGGAGATGGACTTTGACGAGATCATCCGCGACCTCCTTGACCGTGCCGCCCATCAAAACTGGGTTGATGAGATATTCCATCAGCGTGCCTCCCTTTCATATGGGGCTGTTGCCGAACGTTTCAACCCCAGCAGCCTTTCCCTCTGGGAAAGGGGGACCGCGTCAGCGGTGGAAAGGGTACTTGGGTGCGATTTGAAACACTTACCAAAAACATTACATAGCACAACGTTCTTTCAATACTTTCTGCTTCGAAAGTACTTGGAAGTTGTCTGGCTATCGCACCCTAGTACCCTCTCAGTCACGCTTCGCGTGCCAGCTCTCCCAAAGGGAGAGCCTGCTGTATAAGTGACTCTCGGCAATCTATGAAACCATTCAAGTAATGCAACTTCCATGTGTTTTAATGCAGCGTCCCGCTCTCCACGAGTTTCGTCTCAGCGAGGCCGAGCAGGCGGTTGTTTGCGTTGATGACGTCATTGTTCCATTTTTTCGGCGCGGGCTTGATAGCGACGCCGGCCATCTTGTTTTTCAACATAGCGATGGCGCGCGTGGCGACTTCCTTCGTGACGCAGGAGCAGCCGCAGACGTTGTTCTCGAAGCCGCCCGCGTCCATGTTTTCCTCGACCATCGCGTCCGCGTATTTGTTGCCGACGACGAGCTGGCCTTGGTACGCGCAGAACGAGACGCCGACGACCGGGATGCCGCGCTTGCCGGCCTGGCCGATGTGCTGGATGAAGTCGATGTGGTTGTTGCCGAAACCTTCCGTCGTGATAATACAGCCGTCGATGTCCAGCGATTCGAGGAGCGATCCAAGGCGCTCGCTGACCCACATTTTTTCGTCATTGACCTGCGGCGAACCGACGAAAATGACACCGATGAGGTCGAGCTCCGTGTCCGCGGCAAGGCCTTCGACGAGCGGCTCGCGGATGTAGTGGCGCGTCATTTCCTTCGTCGCCGGGCCGATGCACGTCAGCGCGTGGATCGAACCGTCGCGGACTTGGTTCGGCGTCAGCATGATCGGCACGTTGCCGCAATCGACGTTTTTCTGGCCGCCTTTGACGCCGCACGGCTCGACGGGGCAGATGACGTTGTCGTGCATCGCGCCTTGGCCCATGATTTCCTTGACGAGCACGACGCGCGGATTGCCTTCGCGGCGCAGGTCTTCGCAATGTTCCTCGCGCACGACCTCGCCTTCATATTTCTTGAGCTCGTCGCGCACGGCTTGGATGATGTAGTCTTCGCATTTGTGCGCGGCAAACGGACCGGGGCGCGTCATGCCGGTGTTCTTCGCGATGACGGCATGGCAGCGGATGATGATGTCGCCGGGGTCGGCGCAGCCGGGATGGCCAAAATACATTTTCTCGTCAAGATAGCCTTCGGACGAGCCGAATTCATGCACCTGCACGCCATCCTCGTCGACGCCCGTCAGCAAAAAGACGACGCCGTCCGCGACTTTCGTGACGCCCTCGCCGAGCGCGCCTTCCACTTTTGTCGCGATCGGGCAGACGTCCATGATCGTGTCGGTATAGATGTGGCGCTCGCTCGGGTGGATGACGTCGAGCTTCAGGCTCTTGCAGAGCGGGTCTTCCTTCACGGCTTTTTCCACAATCGCGCCGTCAATCGTGATGACGCCGTCCGCGATTTTCGTCTCCGTGCCGATGACGGCATCCGTGATCTTGATGTGCTTTTTGAGCAGCGTGCGGATGACTTTCTTCTCGCCTGCCGGTTTCGCAGCAGGCGCGACAGGTGCGGCAGGTGGAACTGTAAAGGCAGGAGCACTTGCGCCAATGGGAATATCGATAGACAGGCCGGCAAGTTTTTCGGCAGCTCCGATCTGGATGTGCATGGTTCCTCCATTCAGCATCGTGGTGATGGGCGCGCTTGCAGCTGGTGCGGCAGCGGGCGCAGGGGCTTCTGCGGCCGTTGGCGTAACCGATGCGGCGGCCGGCGCGGCGGCTTTCGCATTCACATGATCGAGCACGTCTTTCGTGATTGGCGTCAGCGCTTCGACATCCTGCGTGAGCGTCGCGCCAAGGACTTCGGCGACGGTCAGGCCGTCCGCGCTGAGCTTTAAGAGGCCGGCCTCCTCCATGTCGTCGAAAATGCCGGGGTCTTCGAGGTCGGCGGCGCTGATCGTCAGGCCTTTTTGCCGACGGCAGCAGAAAACCGCAGGGTCGGCGAGATGTGCTTCCGCCTGTTCTTTTGTCATGGACATGAGGGATTCCTCCTTAAGTTGCGTGGATTTTTCTGATCAGCTTCTGATTCACGGCACGCAGCGCTTGGTCGGTCACGTGGTACACCGGCAGCCCGAGCGCGGGGGCGCAGGTCATGACGGTGTTCGTGCAATCCGTGCAGTTGCCGATGAGGACGGCCTCGGCGCCGGCTTTCTTGAGCGCGAGGATCTTCGCGACCTGGCCGGGGCAGATGCCAGGGTTCAGGCATTTGCGCGCTGCTTTCACGGGGAGCGCCTGCTTGCAATATTCGATACCGACGACATTGCTGCCGAGGGACGCCGCAAATTCCTTCATGCGTGCTTCGCTCGCGCTGCACGCGCAGACGAGCAGGCCGAGCTTTGCGGGCGCTTTCGGGAAGCATTCCGTCACGAGGATGCCGCCCGTCGTCTTGACGATCGGCGCACGCGGCGTCGTACGATGGCCAGTGAAGGGGCCGCCCATCAGGAGCTCGCCGTACGAATCCGCCGCCATCGTGCCGCCCGCGAGCGCGAGCATCGCGTCGACGCTGCGGCCGATGGGGACGTCATGGTACGTCAAAATTTCGCCCATGTGCTGCGCGAGCTTGCCCGCGACGGTCAGATCTTTGTCGATCAGCGGCTTGCCGAGGTCCACGGCCTCATGCATACGCGTCAATGTCTCGACATTCGAGACGATCGCGCCGGCCGCCGACGGCAAATCCGTGACGGCGAGCAATGTGCCGAGGCACTCGCGCACGATGGCGCGTTCCTCGCCGACGGGATAGATATTTTTCAGCTTGTGAATTTTTATTTCCTTGCCCGTCATGCCCGGCAAGTTGCCGGCCAGCGCGCTTTCCAGCGCAGCAATCGCCTTGGTATGAATGCCCTTGATGGCGATGATGCCGTGCGTCGTGCCTGCGAGGTCCATGGCAATCGCGAGGCCACGCAACGCTTTTTTCGGATGGAGCTCGAGCGCCTCGATGTTGTGCGAGAGAATCGGCTCGCATTCGGCGGCGTTCATGATGACTGTGCCTGTCGGGCCGAGCGGCTTCGCGTATTTCACAGCGACGGGGAAACCGGCGCCGCCAAGGCCGACGAGGCCGGCCGCACGGATCATGTCGAGGGGCGCGCCAGGCGCAAGCTTCACGTACGGCATGTCCGCCATCGTCTCCGGCACGCCGTCCGCCTCGATCGTGATGGCCTCCGCCGTGACCGCCGTCACCCGTCCCGTCACGCTCGCATACATCGGGCAGCCAAGCTTCCCGATCGGCTCTTCCGCAATCATCTGACCGCGTTTTACCTCGTCACCCACATCCACGACGGGGACGGAAGGTGCGCCGATGCTCTGATGAAGCGGATATGTAAATATCTCCATGTGTTCACCTTCTTGCTACAAGCAGACCGTTTCAATCGATTGTTGAAAGTAGCGCTTACAGCAGCCTCTCCCTCTGGGAGAGGTGCCGAGCGTCAGCGAGGCGGAGCGGGTACTAGGGTGCGATAGCTGGACAATACTGCAATATGATTTCGAAGCATCTCGTAGTATGGACTACTTCGATTCTACGAGAATCTTGCTTTGCCATCGCACCCTAGTACCCTTTCCACCGCTTCGCGGTCCCCCTTCCCCGGAGGGGAAGGCTGCTGTTCTCGCGACCGTTCGCATTTTCATCTCAAAGCCTACGACGCAACCTTCGGCAACGGCTGCACCACCCGCTGATGCGCAGGGGCTTCTTCCGTCTTCCCAATCAAAAACCCGTACCGCAGCGCGTCGCGCTCGTCGATGATCCACTCGTTCATGCCCGTGATGTGGGCGCTGCCGGTGATCTGGGGGATGATGCCGACGAGGCCGCGCTTGCCTTCGTTCGACGTGCCCTCGATGAGCACGTCGCGCACAGGCTTGCCGATGAAGATGCTGCCGGTGATGCTTTCGTAGCGGAAGACTTGCCCGAGCGCGAGTTTGCCTTCCGCGTGGAGCGCGGCCATTTTTGCGCTCGTGCCCGTGCCGCACGGCGAGCGGTCGACTTGGCCGTCGCCGAAAATCACGCAGTTGCGGAGGTCTGCGTCAGCGTCGCAGTCCCGGCTGTAGAACTCGACAAGATCGACGGTCGTGATCGGGAGCGTCGGATGCTGGATGCGTTCCTGCGTATTGGCGGCGCGCCGCAGCGCCATGCCGAGGCGCGTGATATTGTCAATATTTTCTGTCTTTAGTGCCAGTCCGAGCGCATCGGCGTCGACGAGCGCGAAGAACGAGCCGCCGAACGCGATGTCGCACGGGATATGCGTCGTCCCCGCCGCCGTGCAAGCGGCGAAGATGTCCGGGATGCGGAGCTCCACGTCCCTGCGGTAGAGGAACGCGGGAACGTTCCAGATGCTGGCGCGGACGGCGTGGCCGCCCTGCACCTCGACGCGCGTGCGGATGAGTCCGGACGGCGCGTCGAGCACGACATCCGTAAAAGGTTCCTTTGCTTCGACGATGCCGGTCTCGACGAGCATCGACGCCGTGCCGATGCTGCCGTGGCCGCACATATTGAGGCAGCCGCCGCTGTCGAGGAAGATGACGCCGCAGTCGGCCTCCTGGTGTACGGGCTCCGTGAGCACGGCGCCGAACATATCGCGGTGGCCGCGCGGCTCGAGCATGAGCGCGCGCCGCAGGAAATCGTAGCGGTCGATAAGCACTTGCTTTTTCTCCATCATCGTCGCGCCTTGGAGCTTCGGAAAACCGTCGTAGACGATGCGCGTCGATTCCCCTTCCGTGTGCGAGTCAATGGTCTTCAGCACGTATTCATACGCCTTCAGGTGCGGCTGGATGTGTGGAAATTGCAGCATCGTCCTCCCCTCCCTTTGCCGTCAAGTGAAACCGCACACGGGCGATGGCAGCGAGCGCTTGCGCCGTCCCCTCGACTTCGAGGAGCGCGCTGTTGATGATGATGTGGTTGTGCTCCGGATCATTCGCCGGATAGCCGGCCCAATATTTGTGATAGGCCGCGCGCGCCTTGTCGACGCCGGCGATCATCTTCTTCGCGATGCGCTTGTCCATTTTGAGCGGGCCGACGCAGTTCGCGAGGCGGTCGGCGTACGGCGCGTAGATATAGACATTCATCGCGTTCGGATGGTCTCTGAGCACGTAGTCTGCGCAGCGTCCGACGATGATGCAGGACTGCGTCGACGCGACTTGCTGGATGAACGCGGCCTGCGTCTCGAACAGCGTCTTCTGATGCGGCGCTGTCGTGCGACCGAGCGGGAACAGCATACGGAAAAAACCGGATGCCTTCTGCTCCTCGGCATCGCTGATGACGGAAATCGGTTGTTTCAATCGTTTTGCCGTCGCTTCGACGATGTCGCGGTCGTAAAACTCGACGCCTAAAAGCTGTGCGAGCCGCCGTGCGATCGGCCGGCCGAGGCTGCCGAAGTCGCGGTTGATCGTGATGACGAAATGCTCCGCATCCTGCGGGAGCTCGGGAAAATCGGGAACAGGTGCCATACTGCGCCTCCTTTCAGCCATCGAGGAACCGCGAGAGAAACGCTTTCGTGCGCTCTTCTTTCGGGTGGGCGAAAAACTCTTTTGGTGGTCCTTCCTCGACGATGTAGCCGTCCGCCATGAAGACGACATGGTCGGCAACGTCGCGCGCGAAGGCCATCTCATGCGTGACGATGACCATCGTCATGCCGCCTTCGGCGAGCGACTTCATGACGGCGAGCACTTCGCCGACGAGCTCGGGATCGAGCGCCGACGTCGGCTCGTCGAATAAGAGCGCCTCCGGCTCCATCGCGAGTGCGCGGGCAATCGCCACACGCTGCTGCTGGCCGCCTGAGAGCATGGCAGGCTTCGCGTCCGCCTTGCTTTCGAGTCCGACTTTTTTCAGGAGCTCCATGGCAAGCTGCTCGGCTTCCGCTTTTTTCTTGTGTCCCGTCAAGACCGGCGCAAGCGTGATGTTGCCGAGCACCGATTTCAAAGGAAAAAGGTTGAACCGCTGGAACACCATGCCGACTTTTTCACGGAACGCGCGGATGTCCGCGCCCTCCGCGAGCATATCGTCGCCATGGTACTTGATGGCGCCGCCCGTCGGCTGCTCGAGCTGGTTGATGCATCGGAGCAGCGTGCTTTTCCCCGAGCCGGACGGCCCGATGATGCAGACGACCTCGCCCTCGTGCACCGCGAGATTGATGTCCTTGAGGACTTCGAAATCGCCAAATGATTTCACGAGATGCTCGACGGAGAGCACGACGTTTTTTGCTTCCATACCGCGCACCTCATTTCTTCAGACGATTTTCCACGACATGCTGCAAGACCATGAGAGCCGAGAGCAGCACGAGGTAGAACACCGCGCACATCGTGTACGCCGGGATCGTGTTGTACGTCCGCGCCACATAGTTCTGCGTCTGGCGCGTGATCTCGTTCACCGAGATGATCGAGAGCATCGCCGTGTCCTTGACGGAAATGATGAACTGGTTGAAGAGCGCCGGCAGCATCACCTTGAACGCGGGCGGGATGATGATGTGGAACAGCACTTCCCGCTTCGTGAGGCCGAGCGCATAGCCCGCCTCGATCTGGCCGACGTCGACGCTTTCGAGCGCCCCTTTGACGATGGCCGAGATGAACGCGCCCGCATTCACCGTGATGACGATGATGCCCGCGATCGTGCTGTCGAGGACGTACTGCTCGCCCTGCGCGAGTGAGATCATCGCCGGCACGACGAAGTAGACGTACAGCGCCTGCACGACGATCGGCGTGCCGCGGATGATCCAGACATAGACGCCCGCGACCGCCTGCGCCGCGCGGTTCCCGCTCTGGAGCGCATAGCCGCTCGCCGCGCCGAGCACGAAGCCCAGCAGGATGCCGATGATGGCGATCTCCATCGTGATGTAGAATCCTTTGACGAGCATCGGCAGGACGGCAGAAAAGACTGCTGCATCCATAGGTTCACGCCCCTTCTGCAAAATTACTTAGTCCACATACTCTTTCTTCAGCTGGTCGAGCGTGCCGTTTTCCTTCAGTTCCTTCAACGCCGCGTTGAACTGCTTGATGATGTCCGGATATTTCTTCACGATGTTCTTCGAGAACGCGATCGTGTACGGCGCCTGGCCCTTGAAGAATTCGTCGCCGACGATCTTCACGTTGAGCTTGCCCGTCTTGATGCCGTAGGCCGTGCCCGGCTGGTCGTAGAGCGTCGCATCCGCCTGGCCGTCTTCGACCGCCTTGTACGCGAGCGCCTGCGAATCAAACGACTGGAGGCATTCCGCTGGCAGTTCCTTCGCTGCGTACTCATATGCCGCGCAGCCCGTCTGGACGGCGACCTTGTATTTGCCGGACTTCAAATCTTCGACGCTCTTGATCTTGTCATTGTCCTTCGCGACGATGACGACGATGCCGGCATCATAGTAGACGTCCGAAAAATCCATGTTCTTCTTGCGCTCGTCCGTCGCGCAGAGCGCCGCCGCGCCGATGTCGAGCTGGCCCTGGCTGAGCGACGTCCCCAAGGGGCCGTAATCCATGTCCTTGATCGTGCCGTCTTTGATCTCGAAACCGAGGATGCCCTGCAGCTTCTCGAGGAGCGCGAGGTCGTAGCCTGTCAGCGTCGTCCCGTCTTCCTTGAAATACGAGAACGGCGCGTATGTACCCGACGTACCGACCGTGAGCTCGACGCCCTTCAGCGCGCCGTGGAAATCCCCGGAGCCCGATCCCGAGCCCGAGCTCGCCTGCTGCGATCCGCCGCAGCCCGTGAGCAGGCCGATGCAAAAAATCAACATCGTACAGAGTGCAAACAGCTTCTTCATGACGTTTCCTTCCTTTCCATTACGAATCCCTTGTACAACAACGTTTTCTATCCTCGCGATTGTTTCCTTCGCGAAGCATGGCTTTATCATACGCGCACAGCTGTCCATCGTAAAGAAACGGTTTGCTATTCCAGACATACAAAATCGTTATGGTAAAAAGTTTGCAAGAACACGTCCGTCATACGTCCCAAAAAACAAAGCGCCGCCCATGCGCCCTGCGAGGCAGGATGCATGAGCAGCGCTTTCAAAAACTTCCAAAAAATGATGAACGTCTCTTATATGGCAACGCCCGACGACGCAGCGGGCGAACCTGCAAGCATTTCCACGGAACGGCTGAAACGTCCGCGATGCTGGACGCGTGAGCGCCGTTCGATTTCGTGCGCCGGCATCTGCGCGGCGATATCGCGCAAAGCCCTGGCGAGGCGCGGCTGGACAGCGATACGGCGTTCCTCGCTCCTGCGGAGGATACCGGCACAGCCGACAGGCGAAATGTAGATGCTCTCCGGCGCGTCAGCGGCTATGATATCTTCCATCGTGCGGAACACACAGCGCTCAGGGACTTCCGAACAATTCCACGAACGCCCACCGACCTCGAAAATGCCGTCCCCGAAATCGAAAAACGCTTCATCGCCCGAAACCTTCCGGGCATATGATTGCAGGACTTCTTCAAATCCTTCAAGTGCGGCAGAACATCCCGCGACATCAACGATGCGCTCGCCAATCCAACGGACAACAGGGACAGCCCACGAATTTCCGATGGCTTGATAGCGGTTCGTCCGCGTCGCACGTTCAAGTGACGTGTAGCCATCAGGGAATCCCATCAGCCGCTCGCATTCGAGCGGCGACAGGCGGCGCAACCGTCCGTCTTGTTTGACGAAAAGCGATCCATTGTAGGCGGCTGCGTTCCCGTTCCATTTCGTTCCGTACGCAGAATACAAGCAATCCGCATACGCACGGAACACCTCAAACGCATGGCCATCCTTCTCGAACGTCAGCGGCGCAGAAGGAAACGTCGCCAGCTCGCCCTGATGCCGTTCGAACAAGACCGCTTCAGGGTGGAACTCCCTGTCGCCCGCGACGACATAGAGACGACGGCGCTGTTGCGGAAGGCCGAAATATTTCGCATCGAGGACGCGCCACGCCACGTTGCGTCGTCTTCCCGCAATCATGCCGGCATTCGGCCAACGCTTCGTCTCAAGCACGCCATCGAGTCCCGCAAGCGACGAAACCAAGCAGCCGAACGCGTTCGTCTTGTCCTTCAGCACGCCTTCGACGTTCTCCCAGAACACGACGCACGGTGGCTGCCCCGCACGCGCCCGCGCACGGTCATTCGCCTCGATGATATCGACAAACTTGAGTGTCAGGTTGCCGCGTTCGTCATGAAGCCCGTTCTGCCATCCCGCAAGCGAAAACGCCTGGCACGGCGTCCCTCCGCAAATCATATCGGGCGCTACGACTTTTCCTGCCTCCAGCAAAGCGGGAATTTCATTCATATCGCCGAGGTTCGGAGTCTCAGGATAATGTTCCCTGAGCACACGTGCGGGAAATGGTGCGATTTCTGAAAACCATTGAAACAACAAGCCGAGCGGCTGCCACGCGACCGATGCCGCCTCGATGCCGGAACAAATGCTTCCAACCGTTCGAATCATGATGCCCGCCTCCCTTCTTTCGTCTCTTGCTTCATTTCTTTGCGGCCTTTGCCTTTGCCAAAAACGCATTCAATTCTTGTTTCCACTTCGCTAAATCATACCACGGACAGCCGACGCATCCCTGCTCGTCTGCCTTCGATGTCCCTTCCCATTTCCGTGCGCCCTTGTAATACCATTCAATGCCGAAGAAATCGCCGCGATTGCCGTGGATGACACACTCCTGGCAATAACGTTCTTTCTGCAAGTTCGTCTGATTCGTGAGCAACTGGAACTTTTTCCGGATGTCCTCTTCCGACATATCCGTCTTGTTCGCGGTTTCGCCATTCACCCACCGCGACGACGGGAACTTGTGGTCAATGATGAGGTCGGACGCTTTCTGCGGCGTATCGAAGCAAGCATCACGGAGCGGCAGCACCGTCTTGATCTTGTTCTGCAATTTCCGCGAAATCGGCGAGCGTTTCTCATTGTCTGCCGCATGGCGTGGCAATCGGATCAGGAGGTCGCAGTATTGCAAGCCGCCGCAGTTCGGGCATTCCTTCTTCCGTGTGGCGATGAAATATCCCATCTTCTTGAGCTGCTTGATGCGCGAGGCCGGCTGCGGATTGATTTCGGGGACAGGGCCGCACTTCCTGCATTTCCAGCGCGTGAGAGGTTCCGCACCATTCAGCGCCTCGAAGACCGACTGCGTTTCCGAAGCTTTCCGTCCCGCCCAGAACGTCCGTTGTTCCTCTTGCCACACATTGTTCCTGCCCGGGTCGAGCTCCGCATAGCACTCCAGCACCCAAGCCTCCACGTCTTCCTTCGTCTCGGGGATGTTGACGCCCTGATACTTCGAGATGATGGGCACGCAGCCGTTCCACGTGCGCATCCCATAGCGGAACTTTACTGCGAGGTAACGGTCTTCCATCTTGTCAATCTTGAAGAAATCTTCCGTGGACACGTTTCCATTCAGTTTCTGATATTCGAATGGATGCCTCTTGCTTTTCGTTCGCTTTGCCATGCCGGACACCCCGCATTTTGATGAATGACAAACTACTGACACAAACTTTCTTTTATTTTATGCCAAAATCATAAAAAAGGAAAGACTCCGCGTCAAAAAAGTATCTAAGCTTTCTTTGATTCAACAGCGGCCGCCATACACGAGCCGCCCGCCGACGATGGTCGTGAAGATCGTCATGTCATCATCGAAGATCGTGATGTCGGCGCGCTTGCCGACGGCGAGCGCGCCGCGCTCGGCGCCTAGATCGAGATCTTTCGCCGGCGTCTGCGTGACGGTCGTGATGACGTCCGCCATCGACGCGCCCGTGTTCTCGCGGAAACGGGCGAGGCAGCGGTTCAGCGTCGCGACGCTCGCGGCGATCGTGCCGTCCGCGAGCAGGGCACGCTCGCCTGTGACCGTGACGGCGTGGCCGCCGAATTCGTACGTGCCGTCGCCGAGGCCGCAGGCGCGCATGGCGTCCGTGATGAGGATGAGCTGGCCTTTGCCCTTCAGCCGCCAGACGAGGCGCTGCACGGCAGGCGCGACGTGGACGTTGTCGCAGATGAGCTCGACGCGCGCCGCCGTATCGAGCGCCGCGCCGACGACGCCGGGACGGCGGTGATGCAAGCCCGTCATCGCATTGAAGAGATGCGTGACATGGTGCACGCCATGCGACTGGATGGCGGCCGCCGCCGTCTCGTAATCCGCTGCCGTGTGACCGATCGACACGACGATGCCCGCCCGCTTGCAAGCTTCCACGAAACTCCAATCGCGTTCGTCCGCAGGACATCCCGCCAGCGGCGCAACGCCCGCAGCCGCCACGGGTTCTAGCCCCGATGTCTGCTCCCCATCCGACGAACCAGCAACCTTGCGCGGCAGTTCCTCCGGCGCGATCGTCACGAGACGTACGACATCCGTAAACGGCGCGAGCTTCGCGAAATCTGCCGGAAAAATGTTCGTCGCCTCTTGCGAGCCTTTTTCCGCTGGGCTGATGAACGGCCCTTCGAGATGCGCGCCGAGGATGTCGGCGCCGTCGCCCGTACCATTCGCCTGCATCGCCGTGCGTACGCGTGCGAGCGCAGCCGTGATGTCATCCCACGGGCACGTCATCGTCGTCGGCAAAAAGGCGGTCACGCCCATGGCCGCCTGTTGCCGCCGCAGCGTCGTCAGCGCTTCCGGCGTATCGTCCATCGTGTCCGCGCCACCGCCGCCATGGACGTGGACATTCAAAAATCCCGGCGCAACAAACCGTCCGCCCGCATCAAGCACATCCGTTGGTGTAACGCCAGAACACGCCGCCTCAAACGACGCCGCGTCCTCGATTGCTTGGATGCCTGCTTCATCATACAAGAGCACGCATCCCGTCCATTCTTCAAACGCGCCGTTCTCATTGGGCAGGAGGAATCTGCCATTCGTGATCGCTTTCATGCCATCGTCTCCGCTTCTTCAAATTTTCTTTTCAGCATAGCACACCCCAAAAGAAAAAGCGAGGAACTGTTGCATTTACTGACCAGTTCCATACGGTTGTCGACCGTAACTTTTACGGCAGGCTCTCCCTCTGGGAAAAGCAGACGCAAGGCGCTTTAGCGCCTATGCGGTCGCTTTATCCTTTAGGGAGAGCTGCGCGCGTAGCGCGACTGAGAGGGTACAAGGGTGCGATCTGTCCCAAAAACGAAAACACTATCATAGCATTGCGTTTGAATCGCTCAAACAACTCAATGCTACGATAGTGCTTGGTATTTGTTCGGCTATCGCACCCTAGTACCCTTTCCACCGCTGACGCGGTCCCCCTTTCCCAAAGGGAAAGGCTGCTGTATTTGTTACGCTCGGCAACAGATACATACGGAAACAGTCTAGTAACTGCAATAGTCTCTTCAATTTTCTGCTATGTATTTGTCGTTTTACTTTTCGCCGAAGAACAGCTTCATGTCATCTTCGACCGTGCCGATGCCGGCGATGCCGAAGGTCTTCACGAGGACGCCGGCAACGTTCGGCGAGAGGAAGGCCGGGAGCGTCGGGCCGAGGTGGATGTTCTTCACGCCGAGCGAGAGGAGCGCCAGGAGGACGATGACGGCTTTCTGCTCGTACCATGCGATGTTGTAGATGATCGGCAGGTCATTGACGTCATCGAGGCCGAAGACATCCTTGAGCTTCAGCGCGATAAGCGCGAGCGAATACGAGTCGTTGCACTGGCCCGCATCGAGCACGCGCGGGATGCCGCCGATGTCGCCGAGCGGGAGCTTGTTGTACTTGTACTTCGCACAACCAGCCGTGAGGATGACCGTATCCTTCGGCAGCGCTTTTGCAAAGTCTGCATAATATTCGCGGCTCTTCATGCGGCCGTCGCAACCGGCCATGACGACGAACTTCTTGATGGCGCCGCTCTTCACGGCCTCCACGACCTTGTCCGCGAGCGCGAAGACCTGCTCATGCGCGAAGCCGCCGACGATCGTGCCCGTCTCGAGCTCTTTCGGTGCGGGGCATTTCTTCGCCAGTTCGATGATGGCGGAAAAGTCCTTCGTGCCATCGGCCTTTGCATCGATGTGCGGGCAGCCGGGATAGCCGACCGCGCCCGTCGTGAAGATGCGCGCCTTGTAGCTGTCTTTCGGCGGGACGAGGCAGTTCGTCGTGAGGAGCACGGGGCCGCCGAACGCTTCGAACTCTTCCTTCTGCTTCCACCACGCGTTGCCGTAGTTGCCCGCGAAGTTCGGATATTTCTTGAACGCCGGATAGTAATGCGCCGGCAGCATTTCGCCATGCGTGTAGACGTCGACGCCCGTGCCCTGCGTCTGCTCGAGGAGCATCTCGAGGTCGCGCAGATCGTGGCCGGAGATGAGGATCGCCGGATTCTTGCGCACGCCGATGTCGACCTTCGTGATTTCAGGATTGCCGTAGTGCTCCGTGTTCGCCTTGTCGAGGAGCGCCATCGTCTGGACGCCCCACTTGCCCGTCTCGAGCGCCAGCGCCGTCAGGTCGTCGCCCGTGAGCGTATCATCGAGCAGTTTCGCAAGCGCGGACTGGAGGAACGCATCGATCGTCGCGTCCTCCTCCTCGAGCGCATTCGCATGCTTGAGGTACGCCGCGAGACCCTTGAGGCCATACATGATGAGCTCGCGCAGGCTGCGGACATCTTCGTTCTCCGTCGCGAGCACGCCGACCGTCGCTGCCTTCGCTGCAAACGAGGCTTCGTCGCCGTCCCACGTCGCAGCGGCAGGCAGGCCGTCCATGCTTTTGAGCTGTGCGAGGAGTTCCTTCTTCTTCGCGAGCGTCGCCTTCACGCGGGCCGTGAGCGCGTCCTTGTCAAAGTTCGCATTCGTGATCGTCGCGAAGAGGTTCACCGTCACGAGATGGTTCACATCTACGGCGACCGTGCCGCCCTCTGCGCGCAGCTGCGTCGTGACAGCCGCAAGGCCCTTCGTCACATAGATCAAAAGGTCCTGCATTGCCGCGACTTCCGGCTGCTTGCCGCACACGCCGACGACCGTGCAGCCCTTGCACCCCGCCGTTTCCTGGCACTGAAAGCAAAACATTTTCTTCTCCATTGAAAAAGCCCTCCCCTAAGCGTTCTGCGTTCGACTTTCGATACTTCTAGTATAGGCAAAGCGCTGGAACAATTCTGTTGCATTTGTCACAAAACCGAGTTTTCTCGGTATTTTTTCACATGTCGTGCGCGAGTTTCGCCCGGACGATGCGGCGGACGGATGCATCGATCTGCGCCTCGCTGATCTCGCCCGCCTGCGCGGCTTCGAGGATGCCCATGTAGATGTCGTTTTCGTGCTCGTACTCGTGGCAGATCATGACGATGTCGGCGCCGGCCTGCACAGCGAGGACGCCGAGCTTGCGGTACGGTACATGGTTCGCGACCGCGCCCATCTCCATATCGTCTGTGATGATGATGCCGTTATACCCCATTTCATTACGTAACAAGTCCGTCATGATGTTCTTAGACAAACTCGCGCTGTGATCCGGGTCGAGCGCGGGGTAGATGAGATGCGAGACGAGGATGAAATAATTTTCGGGGGCGCGGCTCGCGATCGTGTCGCGGAACGGCACGAGGTCTTCTGCTTCAAGCGTCGCCTTCGACGCGTCAACGGTCGAGACTTCCTTGTGCGAATCGACACGGCCTTTGCCGATGCCGGGGAAATGCTTCAGCGCATAGAAAATCCCTTCGCTCTCATAGCCGTTCGCCGCTTGGTCGACAAATGCGGAAACCATCGCGGCGTCCTTCGCATACGAGCGGCGGTCGGGCGAGCCGACATCCGCGACGGGCGCGAAGTTCACATTGATGCCGAGCGCCCGCAGCGCCCGCGCCGTCCGCTCGGCGCTCGCGCCAGCCTGCGCCGGATCGCCCGTCTGGCCGATCTCCTGCTGCGACGGCGGCGGCGTAAGGAAACTTTTGCCGCGCACGACATCGCCGCCCTCTTCGTCGATGGCGATAAAGAGCGGCACTTTCTGATGCGCTTCCTCGCCCTGCGCATAGTCCTGCAAATGCGCGACGAGCGCCTTCGTCTGCTCCGCGCTCTCGAGGTTGCGGTCAAAAAGAATCACGCCGCCGATATGGAATTGGCGCAGCATGCTCCGGCTGTCATCCGTGATGTCCGTCCCGTGCACACCAATCATGACCATCTGCCCGATTTTTTCCGTCAGCGACATCTCGGAGACAATCGCGTCCGCTTTTTCATCGAGCGACTGCGATGCTTTTTTGTCCGCAGATGTTGTTGCCGCCGTCTCTGCGCCATCCGTGCCAATATTTTTATGCGCGTAGAGCGCGCCGCAAGCGATGGCGAGGAGGGCGACGAACACCGCCGCGAGGACGAGGTACATCCGCTGCCGCTTTTCGTTCGCTTTTCGTTTTTCGTATCTTGAGATTTTCACTCGGTCAAAACTCCTTTTTTCAAATCATTTCCACCGGCAGAGCAACGATGCGCTCGTTCAACCAAAGCGGCTCGCCGTACATACAAACAATCGCGCCGAGGCCGCGGCGATGGCCAGGGATGCGGTCGATGACATCAAATGCGTTCGTCATGGCGAGCTTCGGGTTGGCCGAGAGCTTGATCTCAACGGGGTGCAACGTGTCACCGTCCGCGAGGATAAGGTCGATCTCGGCCTCGCGGCGCGGCGATTTGTCCTTGCCCCGGTAATACGAAACGTGCATGCGCCAGTCGATGCCAGCGTTCGCATACGACTTCAGGATTTCCGAAACGACGAATGTTTCAAAGAGCTCGCCTGCCATCGCGCCGTTCATCGCCGTCTCCGCTGACGGGTATTTCGTCAAGAAGCACACGAGCCCCGTATCGCGAAAATAGATTTTCGGTGTCTTCGTCGCCCGCGTGAGCGCGGAGTTCGAAAACGGCGGCAGGAGCACGAGGATGCCCGACGCTTCGAGCACAGACGTCCATTCTTTCGCTGTCGCTGCTGTGATGTCTGACTGCTCCGCGACCTTGCTGTAATTCAAGAGCTGCCCCGTGCGCGCCGCCATCGCTGTGAGGAAACGCAGGAATTTCATATGATCCTTGACATTCAAGAGCTCATTCACGTCGCGGCTGAGATATGTCTGGACGTACGAGGCATAAAACATCTGCCAGTCCACATCGGATTCATAGAGCGCTGGATAGCTCCCGCGATGGAGGATGCGCCAAAGGTCGTCATGGCGGTGGAACGTTTTCCGCCGCTCGGTGATATACGCTTCCGTCGGCAGGAACGGCTGCGTGAACGTCATGCCGTCGATCTCGCGCAGCGACAGCCCCGAGAGCTCGAGGATGGCGATGCGGCCGGCGAGCGATTCCGAAACGTGCTGCATGAGGTGGAACGATTGCGAGCCTGTGAGCGAGAACAGCCCCGTTTCCTCCGAAGCGTCACACGTCATTTTGATGTACGGGAAAAGTTCTTGGATGCGCTGCACCTCGTCGAGCGTGACGGGGACAGGATGGCTGCGGAAAAACAGTCCTGGCTCCGTCCGCGCCTGTGCGAGCAGCACAGGATCGTCAAACGTCACGTACGGACGATCTGCATACACGTGGCGCAAGAGCGTCGATTTCCCTACCTGCCGCGCGCCCGTCACGAGCAAAGCCTTGAACGACCTGCCCGCCCGCTCGATGCAGGATTCCATGTGGCGTGCGATATATTTCATATGAAAGTAACCTCCGACAAATTTATAGTTGTAGTATAAATTTGTCGGAGAGTGTTGTCAAATGGAACTTCACTCCAGGAACTTTACCATCCCACTTGATTCGACACCGCCCGCAACATTCCTGCAAAAAACACGCAAGCGCGGCAGAGTGCTGGCGCTTGCGTGTCAAGTGGTATTTCGAACCAACAAATGTTTTACGCTTTTCTTCACCTTGAAGAACTTCAGCTCGTCATCGAGCTGCGCCGCGAGGGTCTTGAGCTCGTCGGCGGCCGTCTGAATCGTCTGGAAGCTCGCGGCGAGCTCGTTCATCGAGGCGCTCGTCTCTTCTGTCGAGGCCGCGTTTTCTTCCGAGATGGCCGAGAGGCTTTCGATCTCGCCCGTCAGGCGGTTCTTCGCGTCGTCCATCGTTGCCGAGAGGCCGGCGGTCTTGGCCGCGGCTTCAGCGACGGCGTCGGCGCTCGTCGTCATGCTTGCGAGGTTTTCGCGGACGCCGCCGATGCCTTCGTTCTGCGCCGTGAAGGCCGTGCGCAGGGACTCCATGTTCGTCTTCGATTCCTCGCTCGACTGCGCGAGCTTCGCGACGATCGCATTGATCTTTTCCACGGCTTCCTGCGACTGCGTCGAGAGCTTCTGGATCTCGCTCGCGACGACGGAGAAGCCGCGGCCCGCTTCGCCGGCGCGCGCCGCTTCGATGGACGCGTTGAGCGAGAGGAGGTTCGTCTGGTCGGCGATGGCCTTGATGGCGCTCGTCGATTCTTCGATGTTCTTGACGCCGTCGCTCGTCTCGTCGATGACGCTGCCGATGCTGTCGACGGAGGCCGTGACGGTGCTGTTCTGCGCGAGCAGGTCTTTCATGTTGCGGTCGGCCGTCGTGCAGGCGGCTTTCATGTCGTCGGCGAGGCCGCGCAAGCGCTCCACATTGTCATTGAGGTCGCCGATGCCCATGCCGATGTGGTTCGCGTTGTCCGCGCTCTTCTGCACACTTTCCGCCTGATCCTGCGCGCCGTGCGCGATTTCCTCGACGGCATGCGAGACTTGCTGCGTTGCACGGTTCGCTTTCGTCGCCGAATCATTCATGTCGTCGCCGGCCTTGCGGACGCTCGCGCTGAGCTCTGCGATCTTGCGGATGGCCGCCGAGAGCTTGTCCGAGATGAGCTCCATCGAGCGGCTGAGCTCGCCGATTTCATCATTCCGTGCCGAGGCGGACGGATCGATGTCGACGGCGAAATTGCCGCCCGCCATCTGCTGGACGGCGCCATTGATGCGGTCCATGGCCGCGTGGAGCGGCTTGCTCGCTGCGAATCCCGCGAGGCCGATGAGCACGAGGACGACGACCAGCACGAGGCCTTCTTTGACCGCCATGCCGACGATGGCCGCCTGGATGTCAGAGGCCGGACGGCCGGTGAAAGCCATGCCGACGATCGTGCCATCATCATTTTTCAAAGGAAGATAATAGCCGTAGTACGGCTCGCCGCCGATCACGACGTCCGGATTGAAGTACGCTTTGCCGCCGAGTACGGTCTCAGCGACCGCATCGGAGACATCCTTGCCGATCTGGTCTTTGATCGTCGACGCGGCGCGCGTCTTGCCGTAGATCAGCGAATACTCGATGCCCGTCTCGGCTTTGAGTGCATCCATCTCCTGCGTCAGTTCCGCTTGGACGTTTTCGCCGCCTTTGTAAAGAGCGCCGTTCTCAAAAGCCCACGCGCCGTCGTATTCATTCGTCACCTGGCTCGCGAGCTGCGTCGTCGCGACGTGGAGTTCCTCTTCCGTCATGTCATTGATCATGCTGCGCGCCGATGTCACGCCGATGACCGTGATGATGATGCACGCAGCGGCGATGACCGCCAGCACTGCGAGGATCATCCGCGTGACGAGGCTGCTTTTCGCGCTCGCCATTGCTTGTGTTCCACCCATGGAAGGCATAAAGCAAGACTCCTTTCTTTTTGCAGTATAAGTTCTATGCTTCATGCGCCGTCCCCCTGCGGTGCATTTTGAAAAGATTTCGACATACGAAAGAAGATTCCTGCTTTTCTAGGAAAAACGGTCGATAAATTTTAGGCATAGAAAAAACTGTGACGCGAAACGCCACAGTTTTTTGAGCAAGTAATGAGATTTTACAGCTATTTTTTCTGCGTCATCACTCGTCTCCTTTGCGGTACACTTTTCCAGCATAAATCCGATCTCGCGAAGCGTCGAATTTTTCATTGAAAATGCTACACTCTGGGCGATACTCTGTCGTCTCGACGTGCATCATATCCAGTAGGCTATGGATCATGTCATCCGTCATGTAGGGACGATCGACAGCCGCGTGAACGGCTTCGGCGCGGTCGGGGTGAAGTTCACGGAATGTCTGCGACATCCAAACGATCATAGGGATTTCAATCATCCAATGCGTCCCCTTCGTTTCATCATGCCCTGCATATTCCCTGTCTTCCATGACTTCATCTGCATGATCCGATACATAAATCACAATGGCATCCTTATCTTCGAACCTCCGAATGATTTCATCGACAATAAAATCATTGTAAAGTACGGCATTATCATACTCCGCGCGTATCTTTTTTGCATCTCCGCCTGCATTCCCTACCGTCTCGTCTGACGCATGGAATTTTTCAAACGCAGGCGGATAACGATCCGCATACCCGCCGTGCGTCCCCATCAGATGTAGTACGTAAAAATGATTTTCCGCAGTCTCATCAGAAGCAAGCGTCTCATCAAGGAGAGGCAGTAGTGCTTCGTCATATTTCTGACGGACGACACTGGAAGAATCTTTTCGCATCGTAAATTGCGACAGGTTGCACTTCGCGGCATACACACGTCCGGCATTCCCATAAATTCCAGACGATTCCTGATTCGAGAGCCATGCCGTATGCACGCCCGCAACATGAAGCACATCGAAAAGGTTGTGTTGTTCATACCACGCTCCGGGCATACCGTAGCGATAGAACGTAAAAAGTTTTTCCAGAACTGGCATCGTATGTGAATGCGGTGATACCACATCCGTAAATACTTCCAGTTCCCCATTGCGTTCTCGCGCTTTCAGACGCGGCGTTGTATCCAACGGGTAGCTATAGATGCCCATGTGGTGTCGGGACGTCGATTCTCCTTGGATAAAAATCACATAGGGCAAATCATCATCATTCCGCGTAAGGACAATATCATCATCCGTATGACCTCGCAGGATTTTTTCATATGCCGAAAGATCGTTTGCAGCACGAATGGTCTCGTTCGCCGCGTATCCAATGGAAAAATACCGCGTCGGCCAAAACATGAGCTTTGTAGAAAGCGGCAATTCCGGATGGAGCGCAGTTAAAAACGCAGACAATGCCAAAGAACCGACGAAGCAGACGGCTAAGATGCGCGCTACCCAAAGGTTTCCTCTCATGCGGTGTAACACATACCAAACAGCAAAAACTGTAACACCACCTACAGCTCCTCCTGCTGCCACCTGCAGATTGCATACATACATCCGGAAGAATTCCATCGCCTCGCGCACATTTGTCGCAATGACGATCTCCATGATGGCTGCATCCGGCATCATTCCATACCGCGAAATAAAAAACGTCTCTGCGACGCAAACGAGACCAGTACATAATACGAGAAGGGCGCGCACGCTCTGCCGCAAGAGGCGCGGTCGCAAAAAGCTCACGAACACGGCAATGAGCGACAAACCAAAAAACAGCTTCACGAGGTAAGCAAAAGAATGAAGCACAAAATAGCTCCACGATCCAGCCACACTATAGATACTGCAATACGGAAGATGAAACAATAGCATGAGTCCCAGGAATTCCAGATTATCTTCTACAAACCACCTCCATCCACGTCTACACGTTTCCAGAATCCGAATGCCAGACGTTCGCGCGTCTCTTTTGTTTTCGTTCTCCATGAGGGCCTCCTTTTTGAGCTGTCCCTCATATTAGCACAAGTGCCCCCCCCTGGCAAGACATTTAAGAACGAAACCCGAGCATAAAAAAGAGGCAGCACCGTGAGGTGCTACCTTCCTATGTCTATGAAGTTTTCCCGAAAAAGATTACAGCGTGCCGAAGATGCGGTCGCCGGCGTCGCCGAGGCCCGGGACGATGTAGCCTTTGTCATTCAGGTGGTCGTCAATGGCCGCGACGTAGATGGGGACGTCGGGATGCTCTTTGTTCACGACTCGGATGCCTTCCGGCGCGGCGACGAGGCACATGAGCGTCATGGACTTCGCGCCTTTTTCCTTCAGCAGCTGGAGCGCTGCCGCCGAGCTGCCGCCCGTCGCGAGCATCGGGTCTGTGATGATGAGCGTGCGCTCCGCGACGTCGCTCGGCAGCTTGCAGTAGTACTCGACCGGCTTGAGCGTCTCCGGGTCGCGGTAGAGGCCGATGTGGCCGACGCGGGCCGCGGGGATCATGCGGATGACGCCATTCGTCATGCCGAGGCCGGCGCGCAGGATCGGCACGACGCCGACCTTCTTGCCCGCGAGGACTTTGCCCGTGCACTTCGCGACGGGCGTCTCGATGGCTTTGTCCTTCAGCGGGAAGTCCCGCGTGATCTCATACGTCATGAGCATCGCGATCTCTTCGAGGAGCTCGCGGAAATCTTTCGTGCCCGTCTCCTTCTCGCGCATGAGCGTGAGCTTGTGCTGGATGAGCGGGTGGTCGATGAGATGGACTTTCAGTTCTTCTGACATTTGTTCGTTAATCTCCTTACTGCGCTACCCTCTCCACCGCTGACGCGGTCCCCCTCCCCCAAGGGTAATGTCATTAAGTTAGTGATAAGCGGAGCTCACAAACTACGCCTCCCCCTTTGGGGGAGGTGGCCCCGCAGGGGTCGGAGAGGGTAGCGCAGTAACAGAGTTTGTTCATACGTTACCCTCCGCCGCAAGCGGCATAAGCGACCGCATCGGCGCTAAAGCGCCGTGCGTCTGCTTATCCGCCTCGCATTCGCTCGGTACCTCCCCCATAAGCAGACTCTTAGCGCTTTAGCGCTTAGAGGTCGCTTATACCGCTTGCGGTTGAGGGGGAGGCGTTATTTGGTAGCTACCATCGCTTAACTTAATACCATTGCCCCCAAGGGGGGAGGCGTAGGGGAAGCGATTTATTCGTACAAAGGATATTTCTTGCAGAGTGCGGCGACGCGGTCTTTGGCCTGCGCCTTTGCCGCTTCGTCCTCGGGATGGTCGAGCACGAGGGCGATGATGTCGGCGACTTCTTTCATGTCCGCTTCCTTGAAGCCGCGCGTCGTCAGTGCCGGCGAGCCGAGGCGGATGCCGCTCGTGACGAACGGGGACAGCGGCTCGAACGGGATCGTGTTCTTGTTGACTGTGATGTTCACGGCGTCGAGGAGGTTCTGCGCCTCTTTGCCCGTGAGGTGCTTGCTCGTGAGGTCGACGAGCATGAGGTGGTTGTCCGTGCCGCCCGTGACGATGCGGAAGCCGTCGGCCGTGAGCTCGTCCGCGAGGACTTTCGCATTCTTCACGACCTGCTGCGCGTATTCTTTGAAGCTCGGCTGGAGCGCCTCGCCGAGCGCGACGGCTTTCGCCGCGATGACGTGCATGAGCGGGCCGCCCTGGATGCCGGGGAAGATCGCCTTGTTGAACTGCTTGCCGAACTCCGCATCTTTGCAGAGGATCATGCCGCCGCGCGGGCCCCTGAGCGTCTTGTGCGTCGTCGTCGTGACGACATCGGCGTACGGCACCGGGCTCGGATGGAGGCCGGCGGCGACGAGGCCGGCGATGTGCGCGATGTCGACCATGAGATAGGCGCCGACGCCGTGCGCGATCTTCGCCATGCGCTCGAAGTCGATGACGCGCGCATAGGCGGACGCACCGGCGACGATGAGTTTCGGCTGGCACTCTTTCGCGATGCGCTCGAGCTCGTCATAGTCGATGCGCTCGTCTTCCTTGCGCACGCCATACGGCACGATCTTGAAATACTTGCCGCTCATGTTCACGGGCGAGCCGTGCGTGAGATGGCCGCCGTCCGTGAGGTTCATGCCCATGACCGTGTCGCCCGGCTGGAGGAGCGCGAAGAACACCGCCATGTTCGCCTGCGCACCAGAATGCGGCTGGACGTTTGCATACGCCGCGCCAAAGAGTTTCTTCGCACGGTCGATGGCGAGCTGCTCGACGACGTCGACGTACTCGCAGCCGCCATAGTAGCGCTTGCCCGGGTAGCCTTCGGCGTACTTGTTCGTGAGCACGCTGCCCTGCGCCTCGAGCACCGCTTTTGACACGATATTCTCCGAGGCGATGAGCTCCAGCTTCGTGCGCTGGCGGTTCAGTTCCTCGTCAATCGCCTCGAAAACCTTCGGGTCCGACTGCTTCAATTCATCCATCAAGCTCATGGTTGTGTCCTCCTCTATAGCATTAACATCATAACCGGTTTTTGTACTTACGCCTCCCCCTTTGGGGGAGGTGCCGAGCGAATGCGAGGCGGAGAGGGTAGCGCATAAACTATATTCATAACCCCATCGAAAGGATAAAGAATCGACTTACGTCGCTACCCTCTCCGACCCCTTCGGGGCCACCTCCCCCAGAGGGGGAGGCATATATTGCGTGGCTTATTTTTGTTCTAATGCCATAATTTTATTGACGCGGCGCTCGTGGCGGCCGCCGTCGAAGCCCGTCTCGACCCAGGCGCGGACGATTTCGCCCGCCGGGCCGAAGCCTGTCACACGGCCGCCCATCGCGAGCACGTTCGCATCGTTGTGCTTGCGCGACATCTTCGCCGAGAAGACATCATTGCACAATGCGCAGCGGATGCCCTTGATCTTGTTGCAGGCAATCGAAATGCCGATGCCCGTGCCGCAGAGCGCGATGCCGCGGTCCGACTTGCCGCTCGTGACGTCGGCACAGATCTTCTCCGCGATGTCCGGGTAATCGACCGACGTCGTGCCGAACGTGCCGACGTCCGTGACCTCGATGTCGCCGTACTCAGCGAGCACCATCTTGACTTCATCTTTCAAAGCAACGGCGCCGTGGTCGCTGCCAATCGTGATTTTCATAAAGCACTCCTCGCTTTCCAATTCATACGATTTCTATTCTACCACAAGAAACAGAAAAAGAATACCGCCGTGCGTGCGGCGGTCACATGTATTCATGAAAATTGCAGCGCAATACGGTCGAACGCACGGTTAACGCACGATTTAACACACGCGTGCGTTAAATCGATGATTTTCAACACACGCGAGCGTATTTTAACGCATGCGTGCGTTAAAATACGATAAATCTAATGCACGCGTGCGTTGAACCTTGCCCTCTCACTAAGAACTGCGTTAGAATAGATGCATGAGGTGATTGCTTTTATGGAAATCTACGCGAACACAACGATCTACATAGCCGGCATCCCGCGCGCCGTCTCGGGCGGGCCGGAGCTCCTGCACCAGCTTTGCTCCGAGCTTTTGCGGCGCGGGCTCGATGCGCGGCTCTGGTATCCGACAGACGATCCGACGCCCGAGCCGACGGCGTACCGCAAATACCACGTTCCCTATACCACCAAAATCCGTCTTCGCCCCGAAAACATCGTCATCTTTCCCGAAACGATGACGGAGCTCTATTCTCAAGTCGGCAGCATCCGCAAAATTCTCTGGTGGCTGAGCGTTGACAATTACCTCGGCCATCTGAAATATCTTCTCACCGAACAAATGCACCACTTCCTTGGCCATCCACTTCATGAGGTGCTCTATCTGTTCGCTCCAGATATGCAGATGGAACATTGGGTGCAGTCCGAGTATGCGCGCCGCTATGTGCGGATGAATGGCGTGCCAGACGCTCAAGTGCATTTCGTCGGCGATTATCTGCAATCCGGCACGCATCTAGGACTTTCGGGGGGGGGGGACTTAGAACTTCCAGGCAAAACATCATCGCCTACAATCCGCGAAAAGGCATGGAGTTCACGAAAGAGCTCATGGCGGCGGCGCCCGACCTCGCGTGGACGCCCATTGAAGACATGACGGCGGCCGAAGTGCATGACCTCCTGAGCCGTGCCAAAGTCTACATCGACTTCGGCAACCACCCGGGACAAGACCGCATCCCGCGCGAAGCGGCGGCCGCCGGCTGCTGCGTCATCACAGGGCGGCGCGGCGCCGCGGCGAACGACATCGACATCCCGATCCCCGCATCGTACAAATTTCTCGACGATCCGCAAGCGATTCCCTCCATCCTCGCCTGCATCCGCGCCTGTCTTGTGGACTACGAAGGGCATATAGATGATTTCGCCGGCTACCGTGCGATGATCGCCGAACAAAAAGCGAAATTCCGCCAGGACATCACCGCCGCGCTGCCTGTCCGCTACGACGTGCCAAAGCGCCAGCACGTCATCCTGCGCGAGGGGCCGCACGTCCGCGAGATTCTGCCCGCGCTCGTCGCTCAACCATGCGTCGACCTCATCGGCATCTGGCTCGACAGAACCACCCCCACCACCGTCCATTTCAACGGCCAAACGCGCCCCGGCATGACGCTCGAGGACATCACGTTCCTCGACCAGGAAGGCCGCCTCGATGCGGTCCTCCTCGAACCCAGCGCAGAAAAAGAGGCCGATGGCCTCAAAGCCGCAGGCCTCCAAAACGCCGCCATCCGCTGGCTTCGCTGGTAAGAACCCCTTGAATCAAAACTACGCGCCTGCGCTTCCTTTCCAAGCGCAGACGCGTAGTTTATTTACAGCGTCATCCGCAATTCCGGCACGTCGCCCGTATCTTCCACCTGCCGATGGACATCTTCGACGGTCGGATGTTTCGTGTCGATGGCTTCGGCTTCTTCCACGTCCGTGCGTTCCGGTGGAGCGCTCTCTCTTGCAGCTTCTCTTGCGGTTTCTTTTTCCGCTTTCGCCTTCTCGGCAGCTGCTTGTTCCGCTTTCGCCTTCTCGGCAGCTGCTTGTTCCGCTTTTGCCTTCTCGGCCGCTGCCTCTTTCGAGGTCTTCCACGGCGTGTCGAGTTTTTCCTGCGCGGCGCGGTCTTCGTCGGTCACGACATGGAGGCCGCGGGTGTAGGTGAGCGTGACGGTGCGCGGGTCGCAGCCGTCCGTGTCGCTGTAGGTGAGGGCGACGGTCAGTGTGTCGTCCGCGAGCGACGTAACGACATAGCTGCGGTGGATCGTGCGCGCGTGCGTGTCGTGATTCTTGTAGCGGTCGGCCTCGTCGTAGCGGAACAGCCACGGCGCGATCTGGTCTTCGAGATCCGTCTTCGCCGCCGGGCGGTTTTCGTAGCTGCGGACGGTGATGGTCTCATTGGCCGGTGTGAACTGCCATGCGCCGCCTGCGTCCTGCGCACCTGTGACCGTCGCCGTCCAGTCGTCCGTGCGGTCGCGGTTCTTGAGCCGCTGATGGATCGTGACCGTACCATTTTCATCAAAACGAAGCGTGCTGTCCACGTAGAGATACGGTGCGTCCGTATCATTTACTTTCATGAGCTGCCAATCGCCGGCGATGGCCGCCGCGTCAATGGCAGGTGCGGACGGCTTCTCTTGTTCCGTCGCACCTGCACGCTTCGCCGCCGCATCAGCATCCGCTTTCGCGAGGATAGCCGCGAGGGCGGGATCGTCGGGGAGTGCGGATTGTGTCGAGGCTTGCTGCGGTTCGGCGGCCCCATGGGTTGGCACAAAGGACATGGCAGCAAACGCAAGAGCGAACGCCGCAGGAAGAATGGATTTTTTCATGAGGATCACCTTTCGTTCGACAGATTTTCTATTTTGATCATGGACAAACGGCCTCATTCGACTTCCGCGAGTTTTTCTTCCAACGCTTCCGTCACGAAACTGTTCAACGTCTCATTGTGATTGATTGCATAGATAGCCGCGCGTCGATGAACGTCTGGTGTCGTGCGAATATTGAAGCTGCCCTTATATGCAGTCTCTGGTTTCGTTCCTTCCGCTTCGCACGCACTCAAATAATCGTCCACCGCTCCATGAAAATCATCGACGAGTTCTTTCGCCGTGCTTCCTTCATAAGAGATCAAAGAACGGATGCCGAGCACTTTCCCGAACAGCACGCCGTCTTCTTCTGAAACTTCGATGCTCCCGACATAGCCGCGATACGTCATGGTGTTTTTCACAGCAATCCCTCCTGCTTGAGTGCGTCAATCAGCTGCTGCACCTGGTAGCTGAGCAGTTCCTTGCGTGGATGCGGCTTGTGCAACAAAATATGCGTTTTCGCACCCTTGCGCGTGAACATCACGCGAGAGCCGCTCGTTTTCCCCTTGTTGGAACGTTCGTAGGAAAGATACCCAAGTAGCGTTTCTGCTTCTTCAAACGTAAAATCTTTCGGCGCGGATTTCAACCGCGCAAGCAACTTTTCCTTCTTCCCCATACGTTCATCTCCTATTGCAAGAATAGCATAAAGCATTTCTTTTAGCAACTATATTTAGTTGCGTTTCCGCATCGCCACGCCGAGATTCCACAGCGGCAGCAGATAGAGGTACACGGCGAAGGCAAGGCAGGCCGTGGGTGCGCCGGTCGCGGTGAGCGGGACGGCGGCGGCGATGGACCAGGGGATGACGGGCGAGAGGATGACAGCCGTGTTTTCGATGCCGACGGCGAGCTGCGCCTTGTCGCGTTCGATGTCCTTGCAGAGGTCGTACGTGAGGAGGATCGAGAGCGTCTGGTTGCAGGCGACCATGCTCGTGACGAGGCCGGCGACGAAGATGCTGCCGAAGGGCGTGAGGCGGGACGCGAGCGCGGCAATGCGCTCCGTGAAGGCGTGAAGGAATCCTGTCGCTTCGAAGAGGCCGGCGTAGCACGAGGAAAGGCCGACGATAGCGCTGACGCGCCCCATCGAAAGGATGCCGCCGCCCCCGATGGCGGCCGCGAGCGCGGGACCCTCCGGCTGATAGCCGAAGACCGCGATGCGCGGCAGGTCGGCGAGCGGGATGCCTTGGAGCGCGACAGCAATGACGACGGCGGCTGCGATGCTCGCAGCCATCATGCGCTGGACGTGCCAGCGGAGGAACGAGAGCAAAATGATGAGAATGGCGGGGAGAAGGGTTATATGAGAAAGGTCAAAGGATTGTGCGAAGAGCGTTGTGATGCTGTTGGAAGTAACCTCATTTGTTGCAAATGCATCATGACCAACAAAACCGAGCGCGAAATAAATCGCACAGGCGAGGAGCGTCGGCACGAGTCCCGTGCGGAACATCGCCTTGAGATTCTGGTAGATGTCCGTATGCGTCAGCGTCGCGACGAGGAGGGCGCTCGTGGACATGGGCGACATACGGTCGCCAAAATACGAGCCCGCGACGATGGCGCCGCCGACGAAGAGCTCGGACGCGCCGACGCCCCGCGCCATCGTCATGCAGATGACACCCATCGTCGCGCCCGTGCCGAAGGCCGTACCCGTCAGCACGGACATCAGCGCGCAAAGCAGGAATGTCGCGAGCACCATGATCGAGGGCGTCGCGAGCGCGGCGCCATACGAGACGATGGCGGGGATCGTGCCGCTCGCCCGCCAAAACGCCGTGATGCAGCCGATGAGCACGAACGTCACGAGGATCGGCACGATCGTATGCACGCCGCGCCACCACATCTGGAGCACGGCGCGCGGCGTGTTGCCTTTCCACAGCGCGTAGCCAGAGAACAGCGCGAGGCCGAACGTGAGTGCCAGCAAAATGGATGTATCCGTCAAAACGCAGGCAAGCAGCGCCACGGAAAACAGCCCGAGAAGCAGCGTTTCGAGCATAAAAAACATCCCCTGTTCCGAGCAAGATGGTATCATCATACCACATTTGCACTGAAAAGGGGATGTCATCACTTGCGCAAATCGTGCACAAGCAAAAAGATTACACCGGTGACACACCGAGTTCCTTCATCAACGCATTCTGCAACACGTTTGAAAAATTGACGTTCCGTTTCATTGCGAGCGTGTTGAGCCAGCTCGGAAGAGAGACGTTTTTGTGGATCGCTTTCGTGTCCATTTTGCGACGATAGGCATCCGTGTCCGCCGAGACAAGGGCTGCGATGGAATGCTCGGGCATGTCAAGCTTGTCGAAATCCGTCGGCGGCAAGATGGTTTCTTTGTCATCTTCGTAAGACATCAGCATGAGGTTCAGCACATCCTCCGCGTTTTCATACGCTTCTGCCATCGTTGCGCCGTCTGTAAACGCGCCGTCCACGTCCGGGAACGAAACGATGATACCATCCTCTTCTTTCGTGAAAATCGCCGGGTACAAATATTTCATCGTTCACGCCTTCTTTCCATCTTGCAACTCAATGCCCGCAGAACGCAAAATGTTCTTCAGCGTCCCCGTCCGCACTTCCTCTTTCATATGGCGGCCAACGGAAAATTGTCTGCCCGTCAGCGGGCTCTTGTAAATATCATGGTTCGAGCCATTCCGAAATAAATAGCATCCATGCTTTTTGAGCAAACGAATCAATTCCGCTGTCGTCATACAGACGCTCCCTATATTTCTATTATACTCAAAAATGCTTATTTTTCAATTCTTTCCGCCCCTCAGCGCGAGCACTCGTCAACGAGGTACGCGATGGACTGGTAGGGGAAGCCGGCTTTGGCCGAGAGGCCGATTTCACAGGTGCGGCTGTTCGAGTAGCCGTGGTCGCAGCCCTGCGGGATGGCTTCGTTGAGGTGCGTGAGCGCGGACTGATTGAGCTCGGGGATGGAGAAGCCCTTGTCGCCCGAGAAGCCGCAGCATTTCACCTTGTCCGGCACGACGACCTTCGTGACGCAGCGGTTCGCGAGGTCGAGGAATTTCTTCTGGAGGCCCATCTTCACGGCCGAGCACGTCATATGCAGCATGATCGTGCGGTCGATCTTGTGGACCTCCAGCTTGTCGATGATGAAGTCATGCAAGAACTCGACGGTGTCGTAGATTTTCAGACGCTCGTCCATCGTGTGCTGCATGCGGTACGTGCACGGGCTCATGTCGCAGAGGATGGGGAGCTCACCGTTGTTGCTCGTCTTGAGCAGCACGCCCTCGAGTTCTTTCGCGAGCTTGTCCGCGACTTCGAACACGCCTTCACTTTCGAAGGGCATGCCGCAGCAGTAGCGCGCGACGTTCTCCGGGATGACGACATCGTAGCCCGCGCGCTGGCAGAGCTCGATCATGACGGCGCTGAGGTGGCGCTGGTCGTAGTCGCCTTTCGCCGGGCCCATCATGCGCGTCGTGCAGGACGGGAAGTAGACGATCTTCGGACGGTCGCCTTTGAGCGCCGGCTGGTTCGGCAGCTTGCCGGCTTTCGGCATCCACGGATTCCAAAGCGGCAGCTTGTCCCCCGTAATGGAGCGCGTCTTTTTCGCGACGAAGCTCATGAGCTGCGAGCCGAAGATGCTGTGCGCCGCGTGCGCGCCCGTGAGGCCAAGGCGCACGGCCGAACTCGTCGATTCGAAATTCGCGGCGATCTTTTCCGCGCCGGAGAGGCGCGCCGGCGTCAGGTGCGCGTGGCGCATCTCCTTCGTGAACGCGCCCGTATTGATCGAGAGCGGGCACGTCGTCTGGCAGAGGCCGTCGACGGCGCACGTCTCGTCGCCGAGGTACGCGTAATCTTCCTCGAAGCGCTTCAGGCGCTCGGGGTCTTCGCCCGTCAGGCGCATGCGGCTGATCTCGCGCTGCACGGCCGTGCGCTGGCGCGGCGCGAGCGTGAGGAGGTGCGACGGGCACATGACCTGGCAATAGCCGCACTCGATGCAGCGGTCGACGATCTCATGCACGGGCTTCATGGACTTGATATGCTCCATGAAGACGAGGCCGTTCGTCGTGATGATGACGTCCGGATTCAGCGTCGTCTCGGGGTCAAAGGCCTTCTTGATGCGCTTCATGAGGCTGTACGCCTTTTTGCCCCACTCGAGCTCGACGAACGGTGCCATGTTGCGGCCCGTGCCATGCTCGGCCTTCAGCGAGCCGTGGAAATCCGTCGCGACGAGCGCGCAGACGTCTTCGATGAATTTCTGGTACTGCGCCTTGCCTTTGTCCGTCTCGAAATCCTGCGTGATGACGAAGTGGACGTTGCCGTCGAGCACGTGCCCGTAAATGATGCCCGCGCCATAGCCGTGGTCGTCCATGCACTTCCGGAGCGCCATGACGCCGTCCGCGAGATCATCGCGCGGGAACGCGACGTCCTCGATGATGACGGTCGTGCCGATCTCGCGCACGCCGCCGACGGCCGGGAAAATGCCGGCGCGGATCTGCCAGTACAGGCCATAGACCGCGGGGTCTTCCGTGAACTCGATCGGATAGAGGATCTCGTACTTGCCGACGACTTCCTTCGTCTCCGCGATGCGCTTTTCGAGCGTCTCATGATCGTCGGCGCGCGTCTCGATGAGGATGGCGGCCGCGCCGTCCGGCAGCGTGCGGATGACCTCGGGGATGCCGTCCCAGTCCTCGATGGATTTCAGCGACACGCGGTCGAGGAGCTCGCCCGCCGCAACGAGCGGACGCGTGAGGTCGTGCACGGCGCGGCACGACTCTTTGAGGCTCGGGAAAAACACGAGCGCCGACGCCTTGTACTTCGCCTCGACGACCGTGCGGTACGTGATTTCGGCGATGAGCGCGAGCGTGCCCTCCGAGCCGATGATGACGTGCTTCAAGATGTCGATCGGGTTGTCGAAATCGACAAAGGAATTCAGGCTGTATCCCGTCGTGTTCTTGATTTTGAACTTGTGCGCGATGAGATGCTTGAGCTCGGGATCGGCCGCGATCTCGTCATGGATGGCCGTGAGCTCATGGATGATGGTCTCATGCGCCTTGCTCCACGTGCGCACGCTCGTCGCGTCTGCCGTGTCGAGCACAGAGCCGTCGGCGAAGACGAGCTTGAGGTCGAGCACGGTCTTGTAGCTGTTGTCCGACGTGCCGCAGCACATGCCGCTCGCATTGTTCGCCGCCATGCCGCCGATCATCGCGTGCTTGATGGACGCGGGGTCCGGGCCGATCTTGCGCGAGTACGGCGCGAGGTAGGAGTTCGCCATCGCGCCGATGATGCCGGGCTCCAAAGTGATTTTCGCGCCGTCGTCGTCGATGTGATAGTCCTGCCAGCCCTCCGTCGCCATGATGAGCACAGAGTCAGTGAGCGCCTGTCCGCAGAGGCTCGTGCCGGCCGCGCGGAACGTGACGGCGATGTGGCGTTTGCCCGCTTCCTGCACGAGGAACGAGACTTCGTCGATGCTGCGCGCCTGCACGACGATCTGCGGCGTGATGCTGTAGAGGCTCGCGTCGACGCCGTACGCATAGCGGCGCACGGGGTCGATGATGACGCGGTCAGCGGGGATGCGCGCGCGGATGGCGTGGAAGTAGTCCTGATACTCCGGCTTCAGCGCGGTGATGTCCTCGGGACGGGTGAGCTGTTTCATGTCGATGCCCTCCTGATGATGATTTTTGAAAACGTCTGCACAATACACAAAATACACACGTACAAAAAAAGAAGCAAACGTATCGCGAATGCCGTTCGCTCTTGTTTGCTTCTATTCTATCATAGATATGTGCTGTTGTGGAAAAAATTTTTAAGAACGCGAAGAAATCGTATGCTTTCGGAACCCCTTGTCCGTCGCAACGAAGCGTCCCATCGCCGCAATCCGCCCGCCCATGCAGGCGCGGCAGTCGGCCGGCGTGTCAGCGACGCAGATTTTCCCGGGATACAGCGCGTATTTGCGGCGGTAGTCGCCCTCCGTGACATTCGGCATGACGACGTTCGCGCCCGAGGCGAGGATGAGCTCGCGGCCCCGCGGCACCATCGTCTCCATCGCCGTCGTCGCCGGGATGTTCGCCTCCGGCAAAAGCAATCGCAAGAGCGCGACCATGCGGCGCGTGAGATGCCAGTCGCCTGGCGCGGCTCCCCCGAGCGGCGTGTCGCCATTCGGGATGAGCGGCCCGATGCCGATCATGTCCGCGTCGATTTCTTGATAAAACAAAATATCTTTCGCCAGCATCTCCACCGTCTGCCCCGGCAGGCCGATGAGCGAGCCCGTGCCGACTTCGTAGCCGAGCTCGTGGAGGTCGCGCAGGCAGCGCACGCGGTTCGCGTAGCTCATGCCGGGGTCGAGCTCTTCATAGAGCTGCGCATTCGTCGTCTCGATGCGCAACAGGTAGCGGTCCGCGCCCGCCGCCCGCCATGCCGCATAATCTTCCCGCGGCCGCTCGCCGACGGACAGCGTGATTGCGAGGTCCAGCGCGTGAATGCGTTCCACGATATTCGCCAATCGCTCCGCCGTGAACCATGCGTCCTCGCCGGATTGCAGCACGACCGTGCGGTAGCCATAGCCCTTTGCTTTTTCCGCGAGCGTTACAATCGTATCCGCATCGAGGCGGTAGCGCTCGATCTTCCCATTGTCCCGTCGCAGGCCGCAATACATGCAGTCTTGGCGACAGATGTTCGAGAACTCGATGAGGCCGCGCAGATGGACGCCGTCGCCGACGAATTGCTTTCGCACATCATCGGCGGCAGCGCAAAGAAGCTCCTCGCAGGATGCGTCTGCGAGGAGCTTCGTGAGTTCTGCGAGGGATAACGTATGCGTTTGAGCAGCCTTTGTAATCAACGTGCGTACCATGTTACTCTCCGTCCGCAATCTTTGCTTCCGTCCGCGCACGGAGCTTCGCCGCGTGCTTGTCCGCGTACGCGAGGATCGCGCGGAAGAAGCAACCGTCGACATCTTTTTCCGAAAGGTCGGCGAGCGTGATCGTCGTCGGCTCCGTCACAGCGTGGATCGTGCTCCAGCTGTCATCGAGGTCGTCGTGCTCCTCGATCGTGACCGTGCCAGCTGCGCGGTCGATGCGCAGGTATTCCGCCGCGCCGACGAGCGCGTCATAGCCGTCGAGCGACTCCATGTTCCAGCGGCGCTTTGCGACGACATCCTGGATCTGCACGTCATCGTACGTCTTGAGCGTCGGCACGATCAGCACGTTTTCGTCGACCTTGCCGTCCTCGATGCCGAAATGCATCTGCCGCTTGTTGAAATAATAATTCTGCCGCGCCGTCGACTGCACCCAGTGGAACGTCTTCTCCGAGACCTCCGGCGCGTCTGCGGATGCCGGCGCAGCAAAAAAGAGCGAGCAGGCAATCATCCCCGCTGCCACCGTGCCGAGCAAGCGCATCGTCTTGAAATTCATGAAATGTTCTCTCCCCTATCCTTTTTCTGTCGTTTTAGCTTAACAAGCTGATATGAAAGGTTTCTGCAAATCAATCATCCCCGCCATTGATCGCATCGATCTCATACGGCGTCTCCTGATAGACGTAGTAGTTCAGCCAGTTCGCGAACAAGAGGTGCGCGACGCTGCGCCAGCGGACGACAGGCTTCTCTTTCGGGTCGTCGTTCGGGTAGTAGTTCACAGGGATGTTCGGACGCAGGCCGGCCTTGAAGTCGCGGTCATACTCCTGCTTCAGCGTCGTCGGGTCATACTCCGCGTGCCCCGTGATGAAGAACTGCCGCCGCGGGAGGTCCGCGATGATGTACGGCCCTGCTGGCGCTTCCGCCTCGGCGAGGATCGTGAGCTCCGGGACGGCGAGGATGTCTTCCTTGTGCTCCTCCGTGTGGCGCGAATGCGGCACGTAAAAGATATCATCGAAGCCGCGCAGGAGCTTCTCGTGCTCGACGCAGAGATGATGCTCGAACACGCCGAAGATTTTTTCCGGCACCTGGTACTTCGGGATGCCGTAGTGGTAGTAAAGCCCCGCCTGCGCGCCCCAGCAGATGTGGAACGTCGAATAGACGTGCGACTTCGACCACTCCATGATCTCCGCGACCTCGTCCCAGTACGCGACCTCTTCGAACGCCATGTCCTCGACCGGCGCGCCCGTGATGATCATGCCATCGTACTTCTTGTGCCGCACCTCGTCGAACGTGCCGTAGAATTGCGCGAGGTAGTCGGCCGGCGTGTGGCTCGGCACGTACGACTCCGTGTAGATGAGATCGACCTCGACCTGGAGCGGGCTGTTGCCGAGCAGGCGCATGAGCTGCGTCTCCGTGATGTACTTGATCGGCATGAGGTTCAGAATCAAGATTTTCAGCGGTCGGATATCCTGCGCATACGCACGATCCTCGTCCATGACGAAGATGTTCTCGCCCTCGAGGATATGGGTCGCTGGCAGGGCGGCAGGCAGTTTGATCGGCATAACGTACACCTCGCTCGGATTCCACGTTCACATTGCAAATTGAACCTATTATACCACAACTCGCGTCAAAAAAGAAACATGACATCCAAACTCGGGTTGTAACATAAAAAGCTTGCAGATTTGTTGAAAACCCACAAGCTTTTGTCATCCGGGCAAAATTATTCTGCTTCCCACTGGGCGCTTTCCGCAACGTCCGTCAAAACGTCCTGCATCGCCGGCGCATCGCCGCTCGTGGCCGCGCAAAAGTGGAACGTATCGCCTTCTTGCATGATGAAAAGCGCGCTCGCGTCAGCGCCGCACGTCTTTAAGAATGCCTTGCCTTTTTCCTCGCCCATCACGAAGAGCGTCGTCGTAAGGATGTCCGTGAGCGTGCCGGCGTGGCCGCCCGTCGCGATGACCGTCACGCCGAGGACGCCCGTGTCGGCAGGCCGCCCCGTCACAGGATCGAAAATGTGATGGTAGCGCACGCCGTCCTGCTCGAAATAGCGCTCGTAGTCGCCGGAGCTCGAGAGCGCTGCGTCCGTAAGCGGCGCGACTGCGAGGTATTCTTTCGCGTCGTCCGAGCGCGGATGGCGGATGCCGATGCGCCACGGCTTCCGTTTCGGGCTCTTGCCAAACGCATACATGGACGAGCCACCGAGGCTGACGAGGCCATTCTTTACGCCGTGTTTTTTGAAAATCGCGCACAGGCCGTCGATGGCGTAGCCTTTCGCGATGGCGCCGAGGTGGATGCGCATGCCCGCTTCCGTCAGGCGCGCGCTCGTCGCGCTCTTGTCGAGCTCGAGCTTCTGCCAGCCAACGTGCGACCGCGCTTCAGCAAGTTCCGCTTCACTTGGGACTTTCGCATACTCCGTGCCGATGCCCCAGAGCCAGACGACAGGGCCGACCGTCACGTCAAAGGCGCCGTCCGTCTTTTTCGCCCACTCCTGCGACATCTCGAGCATCTCAAACACTTCGGGCGAGATCGCGACCCACTGGCCATTTCCTGCCGAGAGGCGCAGCAGCTCGAGGTCGCTGCCCGCGTTCTGGCTCGCGAGCGCGTCGATCTTCTGGAGATACGCCATGCCCTCGTCCACCGCCTGCTCGCGCTCCCCATCCTCCGCCTCGATCGTCACGACCGTATCCATGATGACGGCCGTCTTCGTGTAAGGCTCGGGAGGCGCACCGCAGGCAGCGCAAAGACACGCAACCATCACAGCGAACAGCATTCCAAACAGTCGCTTCATTCGATACACCTTCTTCCGATTGCAGACCGTAGCTTCCACAGCAGCCTCTCCCTCTGGGAGCAATGTCATTAAGTTAAGCGAGGAAAGCTCACAACCCCAGTCTCCCTCCTTGGAGGGAGGACAGACGCGGAGCGAAGCGCAGCGTCAGGAGGGAGCGGCCTGTAGGTCGTACCAATACGTACGCGGTCACTCAGGCCCCG